>DAIOGL010000102.1:0-3291 GCA_036745235.1 Sulfuritalea sp. | reverse complement strand
GCTGGCCGAACTGCCCGGCGGGCCGGAGCCGCTGGTGCTGTGCGCCACGGCGCGACTGGCGCTCGATCTGCGTCGGGCTCATGGCGTGTTGCAGGCGACGCGCGGCGCCGTGACCTGGCAGGCGCTGCAGAGCTCGACGCCGGCGATGTGGCTCGAGCACCTGAGCTCGACGGCGCTGCTGCGCGGCGAGATTCCGCCGGCCAGCGTCCCCGGAAGCTTTCTGTCGCGGGCGCAGGAACGCAGCTTGTGGGAGCAGGCCATCGCCCGCGACACAGGCGCGGCGGCGGAACTGTTCGACCGCGACGGCATGGCGCTGGCCGCGATGGAGGCCGCGACCCTGCAGCGGGCCTGGCGCATCGAAGTGCCGGAGCCATTGCATACCGAGGAATACCGCGCTTTCCTGCGCTGGCGCGAAACCGTGGCCGAGGCCTGCCGGGCCGGCGCCTGGCGCATCGCGGACGAGGTCATGGCATGGCGCATCGACTGCATCGAGCGCGGCATCGGCGGCCTGCCGGCGCGCCTCGGCATTGCCGGCTTCATCGCGCCCGATCCGCAGGTTTCGCATTTGCTGGCGGTGCTGGAGGCGCGCGGCGTCGAACTGTTCCGGCTGGATTTCGGACGCGGCGAAACCACGCCTGCGGTCGGCGCCGAACTGCCCGACGGCGAAGCCGAATGCGCCGCGGCCGCCAGCTGGGCACGAGGCTGGCTGGCGCGCGATGCGTCGGCACGGGTGCGCATCGCGGTCGCCGATCTGCCGGCGCGACGCCGGCTGCTGGAATCCGCGCTCGAGGCGATCCTGCATCCCGATGCCGTCGGCGCCGCCTGGGCGGCGCTGGAGCGCGACCATGCATTCGCTGCCGGCTCGCCGCTGGCGGCCGAGCCGCTGGTCGACATCGGCTTGCGCCTGTTGCAGCTTCACGTGCATTCGCAGCGCGTGGCGCAGGCGGAATTCGGCGCCTTGCTCTGCGGCCCCGGCTGGTCGGCCGATGTCGACGAGGCCGACGCGCGCGCGCGCATCGAAGCCGCGCTGCGCGAGCTTCTGCCGCCCGAGGCCAGCCTCGAACGGCTGGGTCGCGCCGTGCGGCGCCAGGCCGACGCCCTGCAGGCGCCGCGCCTTGCCGCCCACCTCGATGCGCTGCTGGAAGCCGTGCGCAATGCGCCGCGCCGCCAGCTTCCCTCGGCCTGGGCTGCGGTCTTCGCCGGCCTGCTCGATGCGCTCGGCTGGCCCGGACAGCGGGCCCTGCTGGCGACGGAGCGCGCCGCCTGCGACGAATTGCGCGAGGCCATCGGCAGCCTGCTCGCGCTGGACGGGGTCCTCGGTCGCGTCGATGGCGGGGAGGCGCTGCGCCAATTGCAGCGCCAGTGCCGCGATCAGCCCTTTGCCGCCTCGCGCCATGCTCCGGCGCGGGTCGAGATCTGCAGCCTGGGCGATGCCCTTGCGGGTCCTGTGGATGCGCTCTGGGTCATGGGCCTCAACGAGGGCGCATGGCCGCCCGCGCCGCGGCCGAATCCGCTGCTGCCTGCGGAATTGCAGCGCCGCGCCGGCATCCCCGCGGCGCGCGCCGACAGCCTGGCGGCGGAGGCGCAAAGCCTGCAGGCCTTGTGGTGCGACAACGCCGGCGAGGTGGTGTTCTCATGGGCGCAGCGCGAAGGCGAGCGACCGCTGCGGGCCAGCCCGCTGTTGACACAGATAGCGCGCCGCGAGTGGCCGCCGCTGCCGCTGTTGCCGTTCCCGTCCGGGCCGCTCGAGCGGCTGGATGATGCGCGGGCGCCGCCCGTCGGCTCCGCCGAGCGCATTCGCGGCGGCACGTCGCTGCTGGCGGCGCAGGCGGTATGCCCGGCCTGGGCCTTCTATCAATACCGGCTCGGGGCCGCCGTGTTGCCGGCGCCGACTTTCGGCCTCGATGCGCGGGCGCGCGGCTCGCTGCTGCATGCGGCGCTGGAGGAGTTCTGGCGCGGCCGCAGCCTTGCCGATTTGATGCAGATGGACGAGGCCGCCCGCGGCGCGGAAATCCGGCGCGTGGTGGCGCATGCCCTGGCCGGCTTCGACCGCGAGGCGGTCGAGCCGCTGCCGCCGCGCCTGCGGCAACTTGAAGGCGAGCGGCTGCGGGCGCTGCTCGCGGTGTGGCTCGAGGTGGAGGCGCAGCGGGCGCCCTTCCGCGTCGTCGCCTGCGAGGAAAGTCAGAGACTCGACATCGAGGGCCTGCCGGTGCGCGTGGTGATCGACCGCATCGACGAACTCGAGGACGGGCGGCTGGTGGTGATCGACTACAAGAGCGGGCGCAATGTGTCGGCCGACAGCTGGGCCAAGTCGCGCATCGACGAACCGCAATTGCCGATCTATGCCGCGCTGGCCTTCCCCGACCGTGCCGTGGCGGCCGTGGCGCTGGCCCGCGTCACGCGCGACGCGCCGGGCTTTCTCGGCGTGGCGGCAAGCGACGGCCTGCTGCCCGAAGTGAAGGCACTCGATGCGCAGCGCAAGCGCTATGCGGAAGTCGAGTTTCCCGATTGGGAGACCTTGCGCCGCCTCTGGGCGGAGCGCATCACCGAGCTCGCACGCGAAGTGCGCGACGGCGTCGCGGCGGTCGTCTTCGACAAGGAAAGCGACATCCAGTATTGCGACGTGCGTCCGTTGCTGCGGGTCGCCGAGCGCAAGCAGCAGTTCGAGGAGGGGCAATGAACGAGCTGCTGCGGGAAGACGAGGACAACCGCCGCCGCGCACTCGAACTCGACTCCTTCATCGTCGAGGCGCCGGCCGGGGCGGGCAAGACCGAACTGCTGACGCAACGCTACCTGCGGCTGCTGGCGATCGTGGACGAGCCCGAGGAAATCATCGCCATCACCTTCACCAACAAGGCGGCCGGCGAGATGCGCCAGCGCATCGCGGACAGCCTCGCGCTGGCGCGGCAGGCCGGCGTGCCCGAGGCCGCGCACAAGCGCATCACCTGCGAGCTGGCGCGCGCCGCGCTGGCACGCTCGGCGGAACTCGGCTGGCAGATCGAAACCCAGCCGGGGCGGCTGCGCCTGACCACGATCGACGCGCTGTGCGCCAGCCTGGCGCGGCAGATGCCGCTGCTGTCGCGCTTCGGCGCTCAGCCCGCGGTGGCGGAGGAGGCCAAACGGCATTACGAAGAGGCGGCGCGGCGGGCGCTCGACCATCTCGAAGGCCGCGGTGACGAGGGGCGCGAACATGCCGAGGCGGTGGCGGCCGCGCTGGCGCACCTCGACAACGACGTCACGCGGCTGGCGCGGCTGCTGGCCGAGATGCTGGCGCGGCGCGAGCAGTGGCGC
>DAIOGL010000101.1:4214-8588 GCA_036745235.1 Sulfuritalea sp. | reverse complement strand
TCGTCGCCACCGGCGCCGAACTGGAAATCGGCTGGCTGCCGGTGGTGCAGCGCGAATCCGGCAATGCCCGCATCCAGTCCGGGCAGCCGGGCTACTTCGAAGCTGCGGCCCAGGCGCGGATGCTGGAAATTCCTTCCAGGCTCGACCGCGCCGACGGCGACGTGCATGCCAGCGGCAATCCGCACATCAACACCGATCCGCGTGTCTACCTCAAGGTCGGCGAGGCGCTGGCGGCACGCCTGGCGCAGCTCGATCCTGCCAATGCCGCGGCCTACCACGCGGGCTACACGGCCTTCGCCGTTCGCTGGCGCGCCAATCTGGCGCGCTGGGAGAAGCAGGCGGCGGGCTTGCGCGGGCAGCCGGTGGTGGTGCAGCACAAATCATTTTCCTACCTGCTCGACTGGCTGGGACTCAAGGAAGTGGCGACGCTGGAACCCAAGCCGGGCGTCGAGGCCTCCGCCGCGCATTTGTCGCGCGTGCTGGAACAGGTGCGCACGCAGAGGCCGCGCTGGGTGATTCGCGGCGTATGGGAAAGCAGCCGGGCGACCGACTGGTTCGCCGCCAACAGCGGCACGCCGGCCGTGGTATTGCCCTTCACCGTCGGCGGCAACGACGCGGCGAAGGATCTCGCCGGCGTGTTCGACGATACGCTGGCGCGCCTGCTGGCCGCGAGGTAACGCCATGGACAGCCTGGACTGGACGCTGCTGCTCGCCCCCTTCGCCGCGGGCCTGCTGGTGCTGGCGACGCACGTCGTGCTCGGTATCGACGTGCTGCGGCGGGGCATCATCTTCATCGATCTCGCGATCGCGCAGGTGGCGGGCCTGGGAGCCGTCGCCGCGAGCCTGACCGACCTCGATGCGATCTTCCATGATTTGCCGCACGGCCTCGGCGCGCAAGTCGCCGCTGCCCTGGCGGCAGGGGCCGGTGCGCTGCTGCTGACCTGGTGCGAGCGCCGCTGGCCGGAACTGCAGGAAGCGCTGATCGGCCTGGTGTTCGTCTTTTCTGCGGCCGCCGGCATTCTGTTGCTGGCGCACAACCCGCATGGCGGCGAGCATCTGCGCGACCTGCTGGCCGGCCAGCTGCTGTGGGTGAGCTGGAGCGCCTTGTGGCCCGTGGCGCTGCTCTATGCCGGCGTGCTGGTTCTGTGGCTGGGACCGGCGCAACGCTGGCCGCGGCTGGCCTTCTACCTGCTGTTCGCGGTTACGGTGACGGCCTCGGTGCAGCTGGTGGGCGTGCTGCTGGTGTTCACCAGCCTGATCGCCCCGGCGGTGGCGACCCGCGCCTTCAGCGGCAGGCGGCGCATCGTCGCCGCCTATCTGACCGGAGCGGCGGGCTATGCCATGGGTCTCGGGCTTTCGCTGTACGCCGACCTTCCTGCCGGGGCCACCGTGGTCTGCTGCCTGTGCCTCTTGACCCTCGCCGGGTTGGGCTTTTTCAAGCCGGTAGCCGCCGAGTTATACTGCCCCGTCCTCAACCAGGGCAGCAATGCTCCAGATCAGTAGTGGCCGACGACGACGACGATCTGATGTCCCTCGATTTCACGGTGCCCGGCGCGTTCGACACGAAGCCGGAAGAGCCCCCTGCGCCCGAAATTCCGCCTGCACCTGCAGCGCCGGTGCGGCCGTCGCTGCCGCCGGCGCTGGCCGAGGCTGCGGCGATGTATGCCAAGGGGCAGGATCTGGAAGCCATGCGCCGGCTGGAGGCCGCGATCAAGACCGGCGAGGACCTGGGCGATCACGCCGTGCGCGCCTGGGGCTGCCTGTTCGAATTGCTGCAGGCCCTGGGACGGCGCCCGGCCTTCGATGCGCTGGCGCTGACCTTTGCACGCCGTTTCGAGAAATCGCCACCGGCATGGAGTGCCGCCGTCGATGGCCCGCACACGGCCAGCGAGAGCAGTGGCGGGCGCGCCCATGTTTCGCTCTCCGGCGTGTTGGATGCGGGCATCGGTGAGGTTCTCAAGCAGACGATGAAATTGGCCGCGACCAGCACCCTGGTGCGCATGGACCTGGCGAAGCTGACCGATGCCGACAACAATGGTGCCACGCTGCTGATGCGCGGCCTGGCGGCACTGAAACGGGCCAAGAAGGAAATCGTCTTCGGCAGTCCCGAGCATCTGGCGCAGATCCTCGCGGCGAAGCTCGTGCCGGGCGAGCGCATCAACGAAGCGATGTGGCTGCTGCTGCTGGAGCTTTATCAGCAGGCCTTCCGCCAGGACGCCTTCGAGGAAGCCGCGGTCAACTACGCGGTGACATTCGAGGTTTCGCCGCCCTCATGGGAAGCGCTTCCGGCGCGGGCCGAGGATTTGCCGCAAGAGGCCCTGCTGGCCGAGTCCAAGGCCGAGGAGTTCATGCTGCACGGCCAGATGGTGGGGGCGACCGCGGCCGACCTCGCGCCGCTCGAAAAGGCGCTGACCGGCAGCGACGAGTTCGATATCGATGCGCACAAGCTGGTGCGCATCGATCCCGGCAGCGCAGGGCATTTGCTGGAGATGCTGCAGCGCCTCCATGGCGCGGGCAAGAAGCTGAGGATCGTCGGCTTGAGCACTCTGGTCGCGGCCTACCTGGAAACGCTCGGCGTTGCCGACGTTGCCGAGCTGCGCGCCCGAGCAATCTAGAGTCTTTTTCCGCAAGGATTCCAATGGAGCAATATCACGGCACCACCATCCTCTCCGTGCGCCGCGGCAACAGCGTCGCCCTTGGCGGCGACGGCCAGGTGACACTGGGCAACATCGTGGTCAAGGCCACCGCGCGCAAGGTGCGGCGGCTCTACAACGAACAGATTCTGGCCGGATTCGCCGGCGGCACGGCGGACGCCTTCACGCTGTTCGAGCGCTTCGAGGCCAAGCTGGAGCAGTACCAGGGCAATCTGCTGCGCGCCGCCGTCGAACTGGCCAAGGACTGGCGCACCGACCGCGCGCTGCGCCGGCTGGAGGCCATGCTCTCGGTCGCCGACCGCGAGCATTCGCTGATCATCACCGGCAACGGCGACGTGCTGGAGCCGGAGTACGGCCTTGTCGCGATCGGCAGCGGCGGCGCCTATGCCCAGTCAGCGGCGCGCGCGCTGCTGGAGAACACCGACCTGGCGCCTGCCGAAATCGTCAAGAAGTCGCTGGAGATCGCCGGCGACCTTTGCATCTACACCAACCAGAACCACCTGATCGAAATTCTCGACTAGGCGCGTTTCACGCGCCGTGGTGGTGAAAGGCCCCGAATGTCCTCCATGACTCCTGCGGAAATCGTTTCCGAGCTCGACAAGCATATCGTCGGCCAGTCGCGCGCCAAGCGCGCCGTGGCGATCGCCCTGCGCAACCGCTGGCGCCGCATCCAGGTCGCCGAGCCGCTGCGCACCGAAATCACGCCGAAGAACATCCTGATGATCGGCCCGACCGGCGTCGGCAAGACCGAAATCGCGCGGCGCCTGGCGCGGCTCGCCCATGCGCCCTTCATCAAGATCGAGGCGACCAAGTTCACCGAAGTCGGCTACGTCGGCCGCGACGTGGACACCATCATTCGCGACCTGGCCGAGACGGCGATCAAGGACGCCCGCGAGGAAGCCATGCGCATCGTCCGCGACCGCGCCATGGATGCCGCCGAGGACCGCGTGCTGGACGTGCTGCTGCCGCCGGCAAGAGTCGGCGCCGGCGAGGCGGCGAGCGAGGACGGGTTTGGGTCGGGCGGCACCCGGCAGAAGTTCCGCAAGAAGCTGCGCGAGGGCGATCTCGACGACAAGGAAATCGAAATCGAGGTTGCCGCCCCGCAAGCGAGCATGGAGATCTTCGCCCCGCCGGGGATGGAAGACCTGACCCAGCAGATCCAGGGCATGTTCCAGAACATCGGCGGCGGCAAGAAGCGGCAGCGCCGGATGAAAATCTCCGACGCGCTGAAGTCGCTGGCCGATGAAGAGGCCGCGCGCCTGATCAACGACGAGGAAGTGAAAGCCGACGCGCTGAAGAACGTCGAGCAGAACGGCATCGTGTTCCTCGACGAGATCGACAAGATCGCCTCGCGCTCGGAAGCGCATGGCGCCGAGGTGTCGCGCCAGGGCGTGCAGAGGGACCTGCTGCCGCTGGTCGAGGGCACCACGGTGTCGACCAAGTACGGCATGATCAAGACCGACCACATCCTGTTCATCGCCAGCGGCGCCTTCCATGTGGCCAAGCCCTCCGACCTGATTCCCGAACTGCAGGGCCGCTTTCCGATTCGCGTCGAGCTCGATTCGCTGTCGGTAGACGACTTCGAACGCATCCTGACCCAGACCGATGCCTGCCTGACGCGCCAGTACCAGGCCTTGCTGGCGACCGAAGACGTGACGCTGGAATTCGCCGCCGACGGCATCACGCGGCTGGCCGAGATCGCCTTCCAGGTCAACGAAAA
>DAIOGL010000101.1:0-4114 GCA_036745235.1 Sulfuritalea sp. | reverse complement strand
TCGCCGTGGTGCTCGGCACCGGGCTGCTGGCCTGGCCGGTGGCGCGCATGCTGGGCGTGGCGGGCAACACCTTCGTGCCGCCGATGATGTTCAAGAATTCCGGAAACATGGGGCTGCCGCTGATGGTGCTGGCCTTCGGCGAATCCGCCCTGCCGGCCGCCGTGGTGCTGTTCTTCAGCGAAAATTTCCTGCATTACTCGCTCGGCACCTGGCTGCTCGACCACCGGGCCAGGCTGTGGAACCTGTGGCGGGTGCCGGTGATCGCCGCGGCGCTGGCCGGCCTCGCGGTGAGCGTGCTGCATTTCCCCCTGTGGCAGCCGTTGTGGCTGAGCGTCAAATTGCTGGGCGACGTGTCGATTCCGCTGCTGCTGTTTTCGCTCGGCGTGCGGCTCACCGACAGCCGTCATGCCGACCTGCACATCAGCCTCGCCGGCGCGATCACCTCGCCTGTCGCCGGCGTGCTGGTGGCTCTCTTAATGAACCTGGTGCTCGGCCTCACCGGGCGCGACGCGGCGATGCTGATCCTCTTCGGCGCCCTGCCGCCGGCCGTGCTCAACTACATTTTTGCCGAGCGCTATCGCCAGGAGCCGGAGCGCGTCGCCTCGATGGTGCTGATCGGCAACCTGGCGTCTCTGGCCATCATTCCGCTGACGCTGGCCTGGGTGCTGCGCTAGCTCACCGTATCGCCGGCGCCGACTCTTCTCAGGCGGGCTTGTGGCCCTTGCCCAGCTTGTCGAGGTAGAGATACACCACCGGCGTCAGGTAGAGCGTCAGGAACTGCGACAGCAGCAGGCCGCCGACGACGGCCAGGCCGAGCGGCCGCCGCACTTCGGCGCCGGCGCCCCAGCCGACCGCGATCGGCAGCGTTCCGACCAGCGCGGCCATGGTGGTCATCATGATCGGTCTGAAACGGATCATGCAGGCGTCGAAAATGGCCTGCGCCGCTGCGGCACCTTCCTTGCGCTGCTTCTCCAGGGCGAAGTCGATCATCATGATCGCGTTCTTCTTGACGATGCCGACCAGCATGATGATGCCGACGAAGGCATAGAGGCTGAGGTCGACGCGGAAGATCAGCAGCGTCAGCAGCGCGCCGAGGCCTGCGGCGGGCAGTCCGGAGAGAATCGTCAGCGGATGCACGAAGCTCTCGTAGAGGATGCCGAGCACGATGTAGACGACCAGGATGGCTACCAGAAGCAGGATGCCGAGCCCCTGCAGCGAGGCTTCGAAGGCCTGTGCCGCACCCTGCAGGCTGGTGGTGAGCGAGGCCGGCATGTTCATCTCGCGCTCCATCTTGCGGATGCGATTCACGGCGTCGCCCAGCGAGACGCCGGGCATCAGGTTGAAGGAGAGCGTCACCGCGGGCAACTGGCCCTGGTGGTTTACCGTCAGGGCCTGGGTGGTGCGGCTGATGCGGGCCACGGTATCGACCGGCACCAGGCGGCCAGAGCTGGAACGGACATGGATTTTCGCCAGCGTCGCCGGGTCGGCCTGCAGTTCCGGCGCCACTTCGAGGATCACCTGGTACTGGTTGGTGGCGGCGTAGATGGTCGAGATCTGGCGCGAGCTGAAGGCGCTTTGCAGCGCGTCCTCGATCTGGCCGATGCTGATGCCGAGCGGCGCCAGCTTTTCGCGGTCGATGTCGAGCGCGATCACGGGGCTCTGGTTCTTCAGGTTGGTGTTGACGTCGACCAGGCCGGGCAACTCGCGCAGATGGTCGAGCAGCACATCGTTCCAGCGGTAGAGTTCGGCCAGGTCCGTGTCCTGCAGCGTGTATTGGAACTGGGCATTGGTCACCTGGCCGCCGATGCGGATCGGCGGCGGGTTCTGCATGAAGACGCGGATGCCCGGCACCGCGGCCAGCTTGGGGCGCAGGCGGGCGATGATTTCGTCGGGCTTCTCCGTGCGCTCGTCGTGCGGCTTGAGGTTGAGCACCAGCGTCCCCGTATTGGAGGTCGGGCGCGGGCCGCTGGCGCCGACGAAGGAGCCCAGGGTGCGCACGCTCGGATCGCTCATCAGGATTTCGGCCACGGCGCGTTGCCGCTGCATCATGGCCGGGAAGGAGATGTCCTGCGGGCCTTCCGTGGAGGCGATGATCTGCCCGGTGTCGCCGCTGGGCAGGAAGTCCTTGGGCACCGCGCCGTAGAGCAGGACGGTGACGATCAGGGTGAGGACGAAGGAGAGCATGACCCACAGCGGTCGCGCCAGGCACCAGGTGAGCGAGCTCCGGTAGGCGCCCAGCAGCGCATCGAAGAAGCGTTCGAAGGCCATGAAGACGGGGCCGTGCTGCTCCGGCTCGGCATGCTTCAGGTAGCGGCTGCAGAGCATCGGCGTCAGGGTCAGCGAGACGAAACCGGAGACCAGGATCGCGGCGCAGATGGTGACGGCGAACTCGTGCAGCAGGCGGCCGACGATGCCGCTCATGAACAGCACCGGAATGAACACGGCGATCAGCGACAGCGTCATCGAGATGATGGTGAAGCCGATTTCGCGCGCGCCGCGGATCGCCGCCTCGAACGGCTCCTCGCCGTTCTCGATGTGGCGGATGATGTTCTCCAGCATGACGATCGCGTCGTCGACGACGAAGCCCACCGACAGCGTGAGCGCCAGCAGCGACAGATTGTCGAGGCTGTAGCCCAGCGCATGCATCACGGCGAAGGTGCCGACCACCGAGATCGGCAAGGCCAGCGCCGGAATGATGGTCGCCGACAGATTGCGCAGGAACATCAGGATGACGAGGATCACCAGGAAGCCGGCAAGGATCAGCGTGAATTGCACGTCGTTGATGGCCTCGCGGATCGAGACGCTGCGGTCGTAGTGCACCTGGAGGTCGATCGAGGCCGGCAGGTTGGCCTGGAAGGCCGGCAGCACGCGCTTGATCGCGGCCACGGTCTCGATGGTGTTCGACCCCGGCTGGCGGAATACCGCCAGCATGATGGTGCGCCGGTCGTTGAACCAGGCGGCAACCTTGGAGTTCTCGACGCCGTCGCTGACCTTGGCCAGCTCTTCCAGTTTCACCGGCGCGCCGTTGCGCCAGGCCACGGTCAGCGGGCGATAGGCGGCGGCATTGAGCAGCTGGCCGTTGGCTTGCAGGGCGAAGCTCTGTCGCGCGCCGTCGAGCGTGCCCAGCGGCAGGTTGACGTTGGCATTCCTGACGGCGGCCTGCAGCTCGTCGATGCCGATGCCGCGCGAGCTGAGCTGGGACGGGTCGGCCTGAATGCGGACGGCGTATTTCTGCGAACCGAAGACATTGACCTGGGCGACTCCGGGCAGCGTCGACAGGCGCTGGGCGAGCTGGGTTTCGGCATACTCGTTGACCACCCAGGTCGGCAGCGTGGTCGAGTTCATTGCGATGTAGAAAATCGCGAAGTCCGCGGGGTTGACCTTGCGGAACGAGGGTGGTGTCGGCATGTCCGGCGGCAGCTTGCGCTGCGCGGCGGCGATGGCCGACTGCACGTCCTGCGCGGCGGCATCGATGTCGCGGTCGAGCGCGAACTGCAGCGTGACCGTGGTGGTGCCCTGGGCGCTGGTCGAGGTCATCGAGTCGAGGCCCGAGATGGTCGAGAACTGTCCTTCGAGCGGAGTGGCGACCGCGGCCGCCATGGTTTCCGGCGAGGCCCCGGGCAGCTGGGCGGTGACCGAGATGGTGGGGAAATCGATGCTGGGCAGTTCGGAGACCGGCAAGGCGCGGTAGGCGATGACGCCGAAGATGAGGAAGGCCGCCATCAGCAGCGTGGTCATCACCGGCCGGCGGATGCACAGCTCAGGCAACTGCATCGTGGTTTCCTAGTTCGGCTTGCCGGGGCCGCCGGGTTTGCCCGGCTTGCCCCCCGGGGCGCCGGGCTTGCCGCCCTTGCCTTCGGGGCCGCCGTCTGCAGGCTTGATCCTGGCGCCGGCCGTGAGTCGCAGATGCCCCTCGGTGACGACGGTTTCGCCTCCGGCGAGCCCCTCGGCGACGATTGCGGATCGCTGCTGTACGGAGCCGACGCGGATCTTGCGGACTTCTACCGTGCCGTCTTCCTTCGCCACGAACAGGAAGCTGCCTTCGGCTCCCTGTTGCACCGCCTCGGCGGGAATCACCACCGCGTCCTTGAGAGTGTCGAGCACCAGGCTGACG
>DAIOGL010000100.1:7502-8633 GCA_036745235.1 Sulfuritalea sp. | reverse complement strand
AGCCCGAGACCCGCTTCGGGCAGGCCGACCTTGGCGGCGTCGCCGGTCACGCGCAGGTCACAGGACAGGGCGAGTTCGAAGCCGCCGCCCAGCGCCGCGCCGCCGATTTCGGCCAGCGTCACCTTGGACAGGGCCTCCAGGCGGGCGAACACCTGCTGCATGCGCCGCGTCAGGTCGATCATCTGCTCGCGGCCGGCGGCACTGTCGAGAATGCTGTGCATCAGGGCCAGGTCCGCTCCCGCGCAAAACGCCTTCTCCGAGCTGCGAATCCAGAGCACGCTGACCGAGCTTGCCTGGTCCACCTCGTCGAGCACCTGGCCGAAGCGTGCCACCCATTCGTCGTTGATCGCATTCACGGGGGGCCGGCACAGGGTGGCGGTTGCGACCGCGCCTTCGATATTCAGGGAAATCATCTGTTCCATCCGGTTGCGCGCGCCGGCACGTTGTGTCGGCGCGCTGTCCCAAAGATCAGGCGACCGCGGCGCGAGGCCGCCGTCTGCGCCTGACCGGCGATTCGGGTTGCGCCTTCGCCTTCGTTGCGGCCGCCAGGGATTGACTGCGAAAGGCGTGCGTGCGCTCGGCGACGCCCGCCAGACCACGGCGGCCCTTGGCCGTCAGGAAAGGTTCTATGAGCAGCTTGATGCCCTCGGTAACATAGGCCTCAAGAGTGTAATGCTCGCTCAGGACCCAATGCTTCAGTGCCCATGAATGCGCGAACATCACCAGTTGGTAGGAGTGCAGGTACTCGTTCAGCTCGCGCATGTAGCCGCCTTCGACGCAGGAGTGGATGCACTGTTCGATCAGCCGGTTGGTTCGCGTCTCGGCATCCTTGATCAGCACGCGGCGATCCGCACGCAGCGATTTCGTGGAACGATAGGCCAGGAGCGTCGCGGCGCGCAGTTCGTCGACGATGTGGCAGTAAGCCCAGGTCGCCACGCAGAGCCGTTCCACAGGGTGCTCGATGCCGGCGAGCTGAGGCGGGATTTCGTTCTCGTAGGTGTCCAGCACCAGCTTCAGGCTGAGATAGAGGATGTCGTCCTTGTCGCGGAAGTACTGGTAGATCAATCCGGTGCTGACGCCGGCTTCCCTGGCGATCTGCTGGATGGTCGTCGTGTAATAGCCTTCATCGGA
>DAIOGL010000100.1:0-7402 GCA_036745235.1 Sulfuritalea sp. | reverse complement strand
CCTATGAACTTGGGTGTTTCCTTGGCGACGAAGGCGTGATAGGCGATCTTGAAGTCCTCGGTCTGCATGCAGATGGCCTGGGCTTCGGCCTCGGTCTCCAGCGCCTGCTCGATGGTCTGGTTCCACTCCTGGTGCAGGCACTTCTTGGTGACAGAGTGGGCAAACGCGGGGCCGTCGGCGAGAGACCGCGCCATGTCGGTAGCCGTTCGCAGCAGTTCTTCCTGGGCGACGACGCCGTTGAAATAGCCCCATGCCTGGCCCTCCTCGGCGGTCATCATGCGCCCCGTGTAAAGCAGCTCCGAAGCGCGGCCCTGGCCGATGATGCGCGGCAGGATGCTGCAGGCGCCCATGTCGCAACCGGCCAGGCCGACCTTGACGAAAAGGAAGCCGGTCTTGGCTTTCGGAGTGGCGTACCGCAGGTCGCTGGCCATGGCAATGATGGCGCCGGCGCCACAGCAGATTCCGTCAACGGCAGCGATGATGGGCTGCGGGCAATTGCGCATTTCCTTCACCAGGTTGCCGGTCATGCGCGTGAACTTCAGCAGACCGGTCATGTCCATCTTGGTCAGCGGGCCGATGATTTCATGCACATCGCCGCCCGAGCAGAAATTTCCGCCCGCGCCGGTGATCACCACAACGCGCACATCCTCGGCGTACTGGAACTTGTGAAAGGTGTCGCGCAGTTCTGCGTAGCTTTCGAATGTCAGGGGATTCTTGCGCTCCGGGCGGTTCAAGGTGATGGTGGCAACGTTGTTCGCCACCTCGAGCTTGAAATGTTCGGGCCGCCAGTCGGCTGCTTTGAGCTTGTACATGTGCTACTCCTTTTATTTTCAGATTCAGGATCTGGGTTGGGGAAATCTATCCGGCGAGGGTCAGGCCGCCGCTCACGCTGATGGTCTGGCCCGTCACGAAGGACGCGCGGTCGCTGGCGAAGAACAGAATGGCGTCGGCGATTTCCGACGGCTTGGCGAGACGGCGCATCGGCGTCGCCTTGACGAAGGCCTCCTGGTGTTTCTCCGGAACGGCGCGCAGCAGCGGCGTATCGGTCGGGCCCGGACAAACGCAATTCACGTTGATGCCGTAGCGCGCGACTTCGCGCGCCAGCGACTTGGTGAAGGCGATCGCGCCGCCCTTGGCGCCGGAATACACTGTTTCGCCGAGGCTGCCGACGCGGCCGGCATCGCTCGATACGGTGACCACCTTGCCCGAATTCCGCTCGATCATTCCCGGCAGAAAGGCGTGGGTCACGGCCACCGGGCCGAGCAGGTTGACGTCCATCACCTTGCGCCAGAACTCGGGAGTGTTCTCCATGAAGGGCTGGATCTTGCCCCAGCCGGCGACGTTGGCGACGATATCGACCTTGAGGCCCAGCGCGTCGGCTGCGCTCTTGAACGCGGCCACCGATGCGAGGTCGGCAACGTCCAGGCGGACGAAGTCAGCTGCGTGTCCCCTGGCGCGAATGGCGGCGGCCACCGCCGCGCCGTTGGTCTCGTCGAGATCGCCGATCAGGACATGCGCTCCGGCTTCCGCCAGCGTCTCCGCAGTTGCCTTGCCGATCCCCGATGCGCCCCCGGTGACCACCGCCGTCTTGCCGTTCAATCGCATGATTTCCTCGCTTTCTTTTTCAGGATCCGGGTGGGTAGGCCGGCGCTCCGCTGTCTGCCGGAGTGCACCGCGCCCTGCCTAAATGTCAGACTGAATGATTGCTCAGTCAGTCTGACAAGTCAACCCCCGCAAGGCATTTCGGGCGCTTGACTTTTTAAATGAATGAGCGCTCAATCATGATTGAGGGGAGGGCGTCGGCGATGGCGCAGATTTTCTCGATAAGACGAGCCACGCCGCCAACCTTATGACAACACAAGAGATATTGCTGTCCACTGCAGGAAAGGGTGGCACCGGGAGCTCGGCCGCGCCGCCTTTTTGCTTGAGCTCTAATGATTGGACACCAAGCATTTAAATGTGTATTGTGGGAATAAGGTTATTTGATCCGGTTCATGCCAAACAGGAGATGAACGCATGGAGGCATCGGTAGCGCAAAGGCATCGCGGCGGCAAGCGCGCCGCGGGCCCGGGGGGAAGGTCCGCATGATCGAACTCGAACCGGGCTCGGTCGAGCACGTCGGGCACCCCGAGGAACCGCCGCACAGCCCGCTCGGCATGCGGCTGCTGACGGTGAGCCGCGCCCTCGCCTATGCGGGAGGCGCGATCATGATCCTGCTGATCGCCATGTCGCTGATATCCATCGTCGGCCGCAAGCTGTTCTCGATGCCCATTCCGGGCGATCTCGAGATCATGCAGATGGGCGCCGCGGTCGCCGCCGCGATGTTCTTCCCCTGGTGCCAGATGAACGACTCCCATGTCCGCGTGGACTTCTTCACCACCGGCCTGCCGGCGCGCGTCAGGGCCGCGCTCGATGGCGTTGCCGCGCTGCTGCTGGGCGCAGTGATGCTGCTGCTGTCCTGGCGAACCGCAGTGGCCGCGCTCGCCTCGAAGCAGTCCGGCGATTCCTCTGTCATGCTCGGCCTGCCGCAGTGGGTCGCCGAAGCCCTGATCGTGCCGAGCCTGATCGTGTTCGCCCTGACGGGACTGTATATCGCGCGCCGCCGCTTCTGGCGGGCCTGCAAGGGTCCGAAATGAGCGGCACCACGATAGGCCTGATCATGTTCGGCATCCTGATGCTGATGCTGGTGCTGCGGGTGCCGATCGGCATCTCGATGTTCCTCGTCGGCGCCGGCGGCTTCCTGACGATGCTCGGCGGCGGCGGCGCCCTGCCCCTGCTGATGAGTTCGCTGAAGAACCTGGTCTATGCGCGGCTCTCGAACTACGACCTGAGCGTGATCCCGATGTTCCTGCTGATGGGCCAGTTCGCCACCCACGGCGGCCTGTCGAAGGCGCTGTTCAACTGCGTCAATGCCTTCGTCGGACACTGGCGCGGCGGCGTGGCCATGGCGGCGGTAGGCGCCTGCGCGGGCTTCGGGGCCATTTGCGGCTCATCGCTGGCCACCGCGGCGACCATGGGTCAGGTCGCGCTGCCGGAGCTGCGCCGCTACAAGTATTCGGGCGCGCTCGCCACCGGCACGCTGGCGGCCGGCGGCACGCTGGGCATCATGATCCCGCCTTCGGTGCCGCTGGTGATCTACGCCGTGCTGACCCAGGAATCCATCGGCAAGCTGTTCATGGCCGCCGTGATACCAGGCCTGATCGCCATGCTCGGCTACATGATCGTCATACGCATCGTGGTGACGCTGAAGCCCGAAGCCGGCCCCGCCGGCCCGCTGGTTTCGTGGCCGGAGCGGATGCGGGCGCTGGGCAGGGTGTTCCCCGTGCTGATCGTCTTCCTCGTGGTCGTGGTCGGCCTGTATGGCGGCTGGGCCAACCCCACCGAGGCGGCCTCGATCGGCGCCGCGGCCTGCGGCATACTTGCCGTGGTCTCCGGCGGCATGCGGATGCAGGGAGTCAAGGACAGCATCCTCGGCGCGGCGGAGGCCACCGCCATGATTTTCCTCGTGCTGCTCGGCGCCGACATGCTGAATTCCGGCCTGGCGCTGACCCAGATGCCGGCGGAGCTCGCCAGCTGGGTCAGGGACAGCGGGCTCTCTCCGCTGCTGGTGATGGGCTCGATCCTGCTGACCTACATCTTCCTCGGCTGCGTCATGGATTCCCTGGCCATGATCCTGCTCACCATCCCGATCTTCTACCCGGTGGTCATGGGGCTGGACTTCTGGGGCATCAGCCAGGCCGACAAGTCGATCTGGTTCGGCATCCTGGCGCTGATGGTGGTGGAGATCGGGTTGGTGCATCCCCCGGTCGGCATGAATATCTACATCATCAACAGCCTGGCCAAGGACGTTCCGCTGATCGAGACGTTCAAGGGCGTGGTGCCTTTTCTGCTTTCGGATTTTCTGCGCATCCTGTTGTTGCTGTTCGTTCCCGGCATTTCCCTTTACCTGGTTCATGCGCTCGGTGCCTAGCGCGAAGTCGATCGATCCCGCAGCATTCCAAAAACATAACGAAGATAGGAGACCACGATGCAATCATCCCGTACCCTGAAAGTCGCACTTGCCGCAGCGGTCCTGGCGCTTGGCGCCTCACAAGCGGCCGCGCAGGAAACCGTCACACTGAGAGTGCACCACTTCCTTCCCCCCGGCTCGAATGCGCAGGTCAAGATGATCGAGCCGTGGTGCGCCAAGATCAACAAGGAATCGGCAGGCAGGCTCAAGTGCCAGATCTATCCCGCCATGCAGCTCGGCGGCACGCCGCCGCAACTGTTCGACCAGGCCAAGGACGGCGTGGCCGACATCGTCTGGACCCTGCCCGGCTACCAGGCCGGACGCTTCCTCGCCACCGAAGTATTCGAGCTGCCCTTCATGGTCTCGAGCGCCGAGAAGGCCTCCAAGGCGCTGTGGATCTACGCGGAGAAGAACGCCAGGGAAGAGTACAAGGGCGTCAAGCCGCTGATCTTCCACGTCATCCCCGGCACCCAGTTGCACACGACGACCAAGCAGATCAAGACGCTGGCCGATTTCAAGGGCCTCAAGCTGCGCGCGCCGAACCGGATGGCGACCAAGCTGGTGAGCGCGCTGGGCGCGACGCCGGTACCGATGCCGGTGCCGCAGGTGGCGGAAAGTCTTTCCAAGGGCGTGATCGATGGTACCGTGCTGCCGTGGGAAGTCATCCCGTCGCTGAAGATCCAGGAAATCGTCAAGTTCCACACCGAGACGCCAGTCGGCCAGCCCTTCATCGCCACCTCGGCCTTCGTCTTCGCCATGAACCCGGCCAGATACGAGAGCCTGCCGGCTGACCTGAAGAAGGTGATCGACGCCAACAGCGGCGCCGAAACCTCCGCGTGGGCCGGCAAGGTCTGGGACAGCGTCACCGCCCCGGCACGCCAGACCGCCGTGGACCGCAAGAACACCTTCTATACCGTACCGGCTGCCGAGGTAGCGATCTGGCAGAAGGCGGCGGAGGGCGTCAATGCCGACTGGGTGAAGGAAGTTGCGGCCAAGGGACTCGACGGCCAGAAACTGATCACCGACGCAAAGGCCCTGATGAACTGATGCTTCTGCTGAGCCCCCGGGGAGGTTTCCCCGGGGTTCCCTACAAGACATCGAACGGAACGGCAATGAACTTCGACGGAATAGTGCCGCAAGGCACGATGAACGCGACCGATGAAATCATCGGACGGCCTCTCAAGCAGGGCCTCGGCGACCACGTAGCCATTCTGTGCGCCGACCGGAGGGTGACCTATGCGGAGCTCGACGCCGCGGTCAACCGCAACGGCAACGCACTCCTGGCGCACGGCATCGGGCGCGGCGACCGGGTGCTGTTCCTGATGGACGATTCGCCCGAGCTGATCGCCGCCTACCTCGGCACCATGCGCATCGGCGCGGTCGCCGTCGCGCTCAACGTGCGGCTCGCGCCGCGCGACCTGCTCTACGTGATTCAGCACAGCGCATGCGAAGCCATCTTCGTCGATGCGCACTTCATGGATCTCTATGAAAGCGCCGCGGAAACGCTCGACAATCCGCCCCTGGTCGTGGTCGTCGGCGGTGTGGCGGCACCTCCCTACCTGGTGCTGGCGGACATCCTTGCCGGCCAGTCCGAACAGCTCGAATCCGCCCGCATGGACCCCGAGGACGTCGGCTTCTGGCTGTATTCCTCCGGCACCACGGGCAAGCCCAAGGCGGTGATGCATCCCCACCGCACCGTCCTCGTCGCCGACCGCCTCGAACGCGAATATCTGGGCGTGACGCCGCAAGACCGCATCTTCACCACGTCGAAGATCTTCTTCGGCTTCGCGCTGGGCCATTCGCTGATGGGCGGACTGCAGTGCGGCGCCACCGTCATACTCTCGCCGGCCTGGCCGGAACCCAAGCTGATCATCGACACGGTCGAGCGCCACCGTCCGACCGTGCTGTTCAGCACGCCGGTGATGTATCGCAATCTGATGCGCGAAGGCGCCCCGATGCGGCCCGCCTTCCGCGAAGTCCGCCACTACGTCGCCGCCGGCGAGAAGCTGCCCGAGGCGCTCTATGACGACTGGCTTGAATTGTGCGGCAAGCCGATTCTCGACGGCGTCGGCGCCTCCGAAACCGTGTTCCTGTTCGTCTTCAATCCGCCCGGAGACTCGGTCGGCGGCTCCTCCGGCAGGCCGGTCACCTACGCCGAAGTGCGCCTCGTCGGCGACGACGGGCAGGACATCACCGAGCCCGGCCAGCCCGGGCAGATTGCGGTGCGCACCCCGTGCCAGTTCGTCGGCTACTGGCAGCAGCCGGACCTGACGGCGAAAGCGCTGCGCGACGGCTGGTATTTCCCCGGCGACATGTTCGAATTCGACGCCGAAGGACGCTGGTGCCACATGGGCCGCGCCGACGACATGCTCAAGGTGTCCGGCCAGTGGGTGAGCCCGGCCGAGATCGAGGCCTGCGCGCTGACGGTGCCGGGCATCCTCGACGCCGCGGTGGTCGGCTTCCCCAACGAGGACGGCCTGACGCGGATTGCGCTGTTCGCCGTCCCGCGCGAGGCCGAGGCCGATCAGGCGGCCCTGACCGAGCAGCTGCTGCAGACCTTCAAATCGACGCTGTCGATCTACAAGTGCCCGCGCACCATCCGCTTCGTGGAAGAGATGCCGCACACGGCGACGGGCAAGACGCAGCGCTTCCGCCTGCGCGAAATGCTCAAGCAGCCGGCATGACGACGGCAAGCCTGGCGGGAAGGCACGCCGTGATTACCGGCGGCGGGCGCGGCATCGGCGCCGCGATAGCGCGTGCGCTGGCCGAGCAGGGCGCCCGCATCACGCTGATGGGCCGCACGCGGGCCACGCTCGAGGACGAGGCCGTCCTGCTGCGCGCGCTGACCGACGTGCATTGCGAAGCCGTGGATGTCGCCGACCCGGCTGCGGTGGAAGCCGCCTTCGCCGGCGCCGCGATCGCGCTGGGCCCCGTCGGCATCCTGGTCAACAACGCCGGACAAGCCGCCAGCGCTCCGTTCAGCCGGACCGACCTCGCGCTGTGGAACCAGATGCTGGCCGTAAACCTGACCGGCACCTACCTCGGCATTCGCGCCGCGCTGCCGGGAATGCTCGATCTCGGCTGGGGGCGCATCGTGAACATCGCGAGCACGGCGTCGCTCAGGGGTTACGCCTACGTCTCCGCCTATTGCGCGGCCAAGCACGCGGTGCTGGGCCTGACCCGCTCGCTGGCCCTGGAACTGGCGAAGAAGCCGGTTACCGTCAATGCGGTCTGTCCCGGCTATACGGCAACGGACATCGTGCGCGATACCCTGGCCAACATCCAGGCCAAGACCGGCCGCAGCGCGGCCGAAGCCGAGGCCGAACTGGTCAGGCACAATCCGCAGGGCCGCCTGGTGCAGCCCGCGGAAGTCGCCAATGCGGTACTGTGGCT
>DAIOGL010000099.1:0-8670 GCA_036745235.1 Sulfuritalea sp. | reverse complement strand
CGGCGCCGCGGTAGTTGATCCGGCGACAGGCCTCCGCGCAGCGATCGCCGACGCGCCCGATGACGCGGCGGTTGATGTCGGGTGCGGGTGCTTCCTCGATCACCTTCTGGTGCCGTCGCTGCATCGAGCAGTCGCGTTCACCCAGATAGACCGAATTGCGATGGGAGTCGGAGAGCACCTGGATTTCCACGTGGCGCGGATTCTCGAGGAACTTCTCCATGTACACCGTCGAGTTGTTGAAGGCGGCGCCGGCTTCGCTGCGGGTCATGTTCACCGCGTTGAGCAGGGCGGCTTCGGTATGTACCACGCGCATGCCGCGCCCGCCGCCGCCTCCGGCGGCCTTGATGATCACCGGGTAGCCGACGGCGCGGCCGATCTTGACGATTTCCTTCGGGTCATCGGGCAGCGCGCCTTCGGAACCGGGCACGCAGGGCACCCCGGCCTCGCGCATGGCGTTCTTGGCGCTGACCTTGTCGCCCATCAGGCGGATGGTTTCGGGCCGCGGGCCGATGAAGGCAAAGCCGGATTTCTCGACACGCTCGGCGAAATCGGCGTTTTCCGACAGGAAACCGTAACCGGGATGAATCGCCTCGGCATCGGTGACCTCGGCGGCGGAAATGATCGCGGGGATGTTGAGATAGCTATGGGAGGACGAAGCCGGGCCGATGCAGACAGATTCATCGGCGAGCTTGACGTATTTCGCTTCCGTGTCGGCCTCGGAGTGGACGGCGACCGTTCGCACGCCGAGTTCCCGGCAGGCGCGCAGGATTCGCAGCGCGATCTCTCCGCGGTTGGCGATAAGGACCTTGCCGAACATGATCAGCCGATCACGAACATCGGCTGACCAAATTCCACCGCCTGGCCATTCTCGACCATGATGGCCTTGATCACGCCGGAAATGTCGGCCTCGATCTCGTTCATCAGCTTCATCGCCTCGATGACGCACAGCGTATCTCCCTCCTTCACCGTTTGGCCGATCTCGACGAAGGGCGCGGCGTCCGGGGCGCCCGCCCGGTAGAAGGTTCCCACCATCGGCGCCTTCATGACATGACCCTCCGCCTGCGCAGGGGCGGCTGCGGCACCCTGAGTCGGCGCTGGCGGGACGGCGGCGGGGGCAGTCGTTGCAACCGGCATGCTGACCACCGTGGCGGCGGGTGTTGCGGTGAATTGCTTGGCGATGCGAATCTTTTCGTCGCCCTCGCTGATCTCAAGTTCCGAAATGCCGGAGTTTTGTACGAGATCAATCAGGGTCTTGAGCTTTCTCAGGTCCATGGGGACTCCTCAATCTAGGATTTGCGGCCGTAGCCGCCACTCATTTTGGGTGGTTCAGATGGCGCGCAAGCGCGCCAGCGCCGCTTCCAGCGCCAATTCGTAGCCTTGTGCGCCAAGACCGGAGATAACGCCGATGGCGATATCCGAAAAGTACGAGTGCCGGCGGAAAGGCTCCCGCGCATGCACATTCGACAGATGCACTTCGATGAACGGGATGGCCACCGCCGCCAGTGCGTCGCGCAAGGCAACACTGGTATGGGTATAAGCAGCCGGGTTGATGATGATGAAACGGACTCCCTGCTCCCGCGCCGACTGCACCCGGTCGATCAGTTCGCCTTCGTGGTTGCTTTGAAAGCTCTCGAGCCGGATCCCGAAAGCGCGGGCGCGGGATTCCATCGCCGTGTGTATGGAGGCCAGCGTCGTCTGCCCGTATATCTCGGGCTCACGTGTCCCGAGCAGGTTCAGATTCGGTCCGTGGAGCACCAGTACGGCGCCGCTCGAGTCTTTGCCGTCCGGCCCTTTATTGGGTTTTCGCTTCGTCATGACCGCAAGTTTGCCGCAAATACCCGCACTTTGTCCAGTTAGGGTGAGGTCAGCTCGACCAACTGGCGTTCCAGTTCAGACTCGGCCACGCGGCCCAGCTTGGTCGAGAAAAGCCGCCCCTGCTGGTCGAAGACCGCCGTGAAAGGCAGCGCCTGCTGGGTGTTTCCCAGTTTGGCGCTGTTTTCCATGACGCCGATATCGCCGATCAATAGCGGGTAGATAACGGGAGTCTTTTCCTGAAATTCGACTATTTTGGCTGCAGTATCGATGCTGATGCCGACGAATTGAACGCCCTTGTCGCGATACTTGTCCTGCAGGCGGGAAAAGCCCGGCATTTCTTCGCGGCAGGGTTGGCACCAGGTTGCCCAATAGTTGACTATCAATATCTTGCCGCGCCATTGGCCGAGGCTTTGCGTTTGGCCTTTCAGATCGGTCAGGACCAGATCGAAGATCGGAATGGCCGGAGTCACCGGGGCCGGTGCTTCCGCCCATTTTCCCAACACGCTGAGTCGAAAGCCGATGGCTGCGGCAAGCAGGGCGGCGCCCGCAAGTGCCAGCCAAATCAGTGAGGAGCGTTTCATTTCGGCCCCTCCCGCAACAGTTCCAGTACCGCTTCGGCGCGAAGCCGCTGGCGACCGCGTCCGCCATGCGGATGCTTCGGTTGTTGCCGCTCCGCCACCGGAGGGTAGATCGAGAGCAGCACGGGCAGGTCATTCCAATCGAGACGCAATTGAGCCTCGAGGCCCATCCGCCGGCTATCCACTGTATCGTAGGAGATAGCGTGAGACAGCAGCGCAATCTCTACATCTTTGCTGCTGTCGGCATAAAGCTCGATCTCCACGGCAGAGTAGCGGCCGGCGGTGCCGTCCAGTGCGCCCCCAGTCAGGTAAGGATTGAACTCGGCCAGCAACTGCATGACCTCGAGTGCTGTGCTGCGCAGGTCATGGACGCGTTCGCGCTGCTCGTCTTCCTGGTAGAGCGATTGCCAGGCGCGCAACTCGGTTTCGATCTCTTCGTTGGTCGGCAGGGCCTCGGCTTCGGTGGCACCCAGACCGCGCGCGGCTTTGCGCTTGGCAGTGCCGTAGTCGCCGATGCCTTCCTCGGCCATCAGGCGTGCCGCGGCACAGGCAATCGCGCGTCGCAGATGGCTGGCGGCGGAAGGGGCAGGCTTGCGGCGTGGCATGGCGGGTTTCGGTGAATGCGGTGAACGGTTATGTCCGCTGCCTTCGGGGCGGCGGACGGTATCCCCTGGCGGGATAGAATTCGCTTCATTATTTCACGGAACCGTGACATGCATATCCACATCCTCGGCATCTGCGGCACTTTCATGGGCGGGATCGCGTTGCTGGCGCGTGCGGCGGGGCACCGCGTCACCGGTTGCGATATCAACGTCTATCCGCCGATGAGCACCCAGCTCGGCGAGCAGGGCATCGATCTTGTGGCCGGTTACGGCGCCGAGCAATTGGCGCTGCAGCCCGATCTGTTCGTGGTCGGTAACGCGATTTCGCGCGGGAATCCGCTGCTCGAAGCCGTTCTCGAGCGCAACCTACCCTATGTTTCCGGCCCGCAGTGGCTGGCCGAGAACATTCTTCGCGGCCGGTGGGTGCTCGGCGTGGCGGGGACGCACGGCAAGACGACCACGACATCGCTACTCGCGTGGATTCCCGAGGAGGCCGGCTTGAATCCCTCCTTCCTGGTTGGGGGCGTGCCACAGGGCTTCGGCGTGTCGGCCCGACTCACCGATTCGCCCTTCTTCGTCATCGAGGCGGACGAATACGACACGGCCTTTTGCGACAAGCGCTCCAAGTTCGTGCATTACCAGCCACGAACCACGATTCTGAACAATCTTGAGTTCGATCATGCGGACATCTTCGCTGATCTTGCTGCTATCGAGACTCAATTTCATCACTTGGTAAGAACTTTGCCGTCAAATGGCCTGATTGTCGCCAACGCGCAGGAGGCCTCGCTCAAACGTGTGCTTGACCGCGGCTGCTGGACTCCCATCGAATGGTTCAATCGGGCCGAGGGCTGGCAGGCCGGGAAGCCCGATGCTTCGGGCGGGTTTGAGGTCAGTCTGGCCGGCAAACCCCAGGGTCGGGTCGATCGCTTCGATCTGGCCGGTGCCCACAACAGGGATAACGCCGTAGCCGCGCTGGCGGCGGCGCGACATGCCGGGGTACCGGTGGCCGTCGGCCTCAAGGCGCTGGCAAGCTTCAGCGGCATCAAGCGCCGGCTCGAAGTGCGCGGCACGGTGCGCGGCGTGACCGTGATCGACGATTTCGCCCATCATCCGACGGCGATTCGCGTCACTCTGGCAGGCCTGCGCCAGCGCGTCGGCCGCGCCAGGATTCTCGCCGTCCTGGAGCCACGCTCGAATACCATGAAGCTGGGTGCAATGAAGGCGCAACTGCCGGAAAGCCTGGCGGATGCCGATGCGACCTACTGTTATGCCGGCAACCTCGGCTGGGATGCCGCCGCAGCCTTGGCGCCGCTGGGTGACAAGGCGCGCAGCTTCCACGATCTGGAGATGCTGGTGATCGCGGTGGCAGCCGACGCGCGCGAGGGCGATCAGGTGCTGATCATGAGCAATGGCGGGTTTGGCGGCGTGCATGACAAGTTGCTCGCCGCCTTGGCCGCGTAGCCGGCTGCCAAGTCGCTAGCTGCACTGCCCCGCCGGCACTGCGTGTCCCGGGGTGCGGTCTTTGACCGCGGCAAGACAGTTACGCCACGGATGTCCCGCCGCATGGCGAGTCGCGAGTACATTCACGCAGGGCATATCTTTTATACCGATAATTTCTAGCTTCGATTGATTTAGATCAATAGGAGTGTGTTAACCTTTGTCCCGCTAAGAAACTGCAACGGGGTCTTACGGACTCTTTTTGGTAAGTTTTCGAACACGTCAGCTTATCGCGCCAACGCTGTGCCGCGTGGTGCGAGACTGGCGCGGAGGGGGAGGGGAGATGGCACGAAACTCAAACAATGATCGCGACGTGAGTCGTTTGCGGCGCGGGCTCGCGGGCTTGCTCATGGCGGGGGTGCTTGGTGTCCTGAGCGGCAGTGCCGGCGCCGCCTGGCAAATCAGCCTGCAGGAACCCGTTACGGCGCTGGCGAAGCGCGTCTATGACCTGCATACCCTGTTGACCTGGGTCATCGGCGTCATCTTCTTCGGCGTCTTTGCCGTCGTTGCCTATTCCCTGGTTTTTCATCGCAAGTCCAAGGGGCACAAGGCAGCCGATTTCCACGACAACACGACAGTCGAGATAGCGTGGACCATCGTCCCGACGCTGATCCTGATTGCCATTGCAATTCCGGCCACGTCGACGCTGGTACAGATGCGCGATACCTCGCAACCCGACCTGACAATCAAGGCCACCGGCTACCAGTGGAAGTGGGGCTACGAATACGTCACCGGCGACGCGGCCGGGGTCAAGTACATGAGCGTGCTGGCCACCCCGCGCGACCAGATCGAAAACAAGTCGCCCAAGGGCGAGCACTACCTGCTGGAGGTCGACCACCCGCTGGTGGTGCCGGTCGGCAAGAAGGTGCGCATGCTTCTTACGGCTTCGGACGTGATCCACAATTGGTCCGTGCCGGCATTTGCGGTCAAGGCCGACGCGGTCCCCGGCTTCTTGCGCGATACCTGGTTCCGCGCCGAGAAGGAAGGTACTTACCGCGGCCAATGTTCGGAACTCTGCGGCAAGGACCACGGCTTCATGCCGGTGGTAGTCGAGGTCGTATCCGCCGAAAAGTACGCGGCCTGGGCTGCCGACCAGAAGAAGGCAATGGCTGCCGCAGCGGACGATCCGGCGAAGGTCTGGAAACTGGATGAGCTGGCTGCCCGCGGCGAGAAGGTCTATGCCGCCAACTGCGCCGCGTGCCATCAGCCGACCGGACAGGGCCTGCCGCCCGCCTTCCCCGCGCTTGACGGCTCCAAGATCGTCAAGGGGCCGAAGGAGGGCCATCTTGCCCTGGTCATGAAGGGCAAGCCGGGCACCGCCATGGCAGCCTTCGGCGCACAGTTGAGCGACACCGATATTGCAGCCGTTGTCACGTACGAGCGGAACGCATGGAACAACAAGCTCGGCGAGGTGATTCAGCCCGCCGAAGTCAAGGCACTTCGCGGCAAGTGACCGCCACCGGCCTTCAGGAGAAACCGATATGCAAGCTAGCCAACATGCCGCCCCTGCCGGGCACCACGAAGACGCCAGTCATGGACATGGCCCGACCGGGCTGATGCGCTGGATCACCACGACCAACCACAAGGACATCGGCACGATGTACTTGTGGTTCAGCTTCGCCATGTTCCTGGTGGGCGGTGCCATGTCGCTGGTCATCCGTGCCGAACTGATGTCGCCGGGATTGCAGTACGTGGCGCCGGAGTTCTACAACCAGATGCTTACGCTGCATGCGCTGATAATGGTGTTCGGCGCGATCATGCCGGCCTTCGTCGGCTTCGCCAACTGGATGATCCCGATGATGATCGGGGCCCCGGACATGGCCTTCGCGCGGATGAACAACTGGAGCTTCTGGCTCCTGCCGCCGGCCGCCATCCTGCTGACGACTTCGCTCTTCGTGCCCGGTGGTGCTGCCGGCACCGGCTGGACCCTGTACCCGCCGCTGTCCATTCAGATGGGTATCGGCATGGACATGGCCATCTTCGCCGTGCATATCCTCGGCATGTCCTCGATCATGGGCTCGATCAACATCGTCACCACCATCCTCAACATGCGCACGCCCGGCATGACCCTGATGAAGATGCCGCTGTTCTGCTGGACCTGGCTGGTGACGGCATTCCTGCTGATCGCCTCGATGCCGATTCTGGCCGGTGCCGTCACCATGCTGCTGACGGACCGCCATTTCGGCACCAGCTTCTTCAATGCGGCGGGCGGCGGCGATCCGGTGCTGTTCCAGCACATCTTCTGGTTCTTCGGCCACCCCGAGGTCTACATCATCGCCTTGCCGGCCTTCGGCGTCGTCTCCCACGTGATTCCGGCATTCTCGCGCAAGCATCTGTTCGGCTATACCTCGATGGTGTACGCGATTGCCGCGATCGGCCTGATCTCCTTCTTCGTCTGGGCCCATCACATGTATGTGACGGGCATCCCGCTCACGGGCCAGCTCTACTTCATGTACGCGACGATGCTGATCGCGATACCGACGGGGGTCAAGGTCTTCAACTGGGTCACCACCATGTGGCGCGGCTCGCTGAGCTTCGAGACGCCCATGCTGTTCGCGCTCGGCTTCCTGGTGCTGTTCACCATCGGCGGGCTAACCGGGCTCGTGCTGGCCATGACGGCGGTGGACATCCAGTTGCAGGACACCTATTACGTGGTGGCGCATTTCCACTACGTCATGGTGGCGGGCGCGCTCTTTTCAGCCTACGCCGGTCTCTACTACTGGCTGCCCAAATGGACCGGGCACATGTACAACGAAAGTCTTGGCAAGCTGCACTTCTGGCTGTCGATGATCTTCTTCAACATCGCCTTCTTTCCTCAGCACTTCCTCGGCCTGGCGGGGATGCCGCGTCGGATTCCCGACTACGCGCAGCAGTTCGCCGATTTCAACTTGATTTCCTCCCTCGGCTCCTTCGGCTTCGGCTTCAGCCAGTTGCTGGTCCTGGTGGTGGTCTTCAAGGCGATGAAGGGTGGCGCCAAGGCAGAAGCCAGGCCATGGGATGGCGCGCGCGGGCTGGAATGGACCGTGCCTTCGCCGGCGCCCCACCATACCTTCGAGGAGCCGCCTCCGTTTGATCCGGCAGAGGCGCACGGATGAGCGGCAGCGACACTTCCCGCGAGCAGGGCAACCGCCGCATAGCGATCGGCCTGGCGCTGTTCGCCGCCGCGGTGTTTCTGAGCGTCATCATCCGGCAATGGCTGGCCAACCCGTGAATCCCGAACTCGGCACGATCGGGGCGGCAGTTGCGCACTCGTTGCCGCGGGCGGCGGGCAACCGGCGGATCGCGGCAGTCCTGCTGACCGTCGTGGTCGGCAGCCTGCTGTTCGTGTCCATCCAGCCTCGCCTGTACAAGGCCTTCTGTGAATGGACAGGTCTCTATGACATCGACCGAGCCGAGCGGATCATTGCATCGTCGCTGCCGAGCCGTCCGGTGACGCTCGAGTTCGATGCCAACAGTCACGACAATGGCCTGCGCTTTCGTCCGGAAATCGCCAGCCTCGCGGCCAGGACGGGCGAAATCGTGCACGTGACCTACCGGGTCGAGAACACGCGCGATACCATCGTCATCGGCCAGGCCGTGCCCAGCTACGGTCCGCAGCATGCAGGCGGCTACGTCAAGAAACTGGACTGCTTCTGCTTCAAGCAGCAGACTTTCGCCCCGCACGAGGTACGCGAGATGCCAGTCGTCTTCGTGCTTGACAAGAAACTGCCCGACGACGTCAATACGGTCACACTTTCCTACACGTTTTTCGAGGTGCCGGCAGGCAACGTGACTTCGCCGGCGAAGCCCGCGGAAAGCCGGACGTGAGCGATGCCGGCACCAACCTCTCCGCCGCCGAAAGGCAGACTCCTTCGCACCATTCGTACGGTGGCATGGGGCCTTCTGGGAATACGCGGCCACAAATTGCACGAGCAGGACGCGCCATCCCTGTCACCGTTGCAGATTTTGATCACGGCGCTGGTCTTCATGCTCGTGTTCGTGCTTACCCTCGTAACAGTGGCCATCAACATCAGCCGTCAGTGATTCGCGCATGAACAAGGCAGCAGAGCAATAACGACAACATGATTTCAAGGAGGTCAACATGAGTCACCCTGCATCCGCAAACCGCTATTTCGTTCCAGATCCTTCACACTGGCCGCTGGTCGGTTCGCTGGCCCTGCTCCTGCTGGCAAGCGGCG
>DAIOGL010000098.1:0-8670 GCA_036745235.1 Sulfuritalea sp. | reverse complement strand
GACCTCGATCACCAATTGGTCGCCGGGGCCGACCGGCTTCTTGAAGCGCGCATTGTCGATGCCGACGAAGTAGTACACCGACTTGTCGTCGGGCCTGCTGTCCATGGTCTTGAAGGACAGGATCGCCGCCGTCTGCGCCATCGCCTCGATCACCAGGACGCCCGGCATCACCGGATGATGCGGGTAGTGGCCGGGGAAAAAGGGCTCGTTCATGCTGACGTTCTTCAGCGCCGTGATCCGCTCGCCCGGAACCACTTCCAGCACTCGATCGACCAGCAGGAACGGGTAGCGATGCGGCAGGTAGTTCAGAATTTCATGGATGTCCATGCGGGATCCGGCTGCCCCGCTCGTGCCTGTTTCACTCATGACTTCTTCTCCAGTGCGGCAAGCCGCTGTTCGAGGGCACGGATTTTATCGGCCATCGCATCGAGATGGCGCAACCGCGAAAAATTTTTGAGCCAGTCGCCGTGTTCGAGGAAGGGCACCGCGCCGCTGTAGGTGCCGGCGCTCCGGATCGACTTCGCCACCAGCGTGCCGGCCGCCACATCGACGTCATCGGCGATCTCGAGGTGGCCGAGGATCACCGACGCGCCGCCGACCGTACAGCGCGCGCCGATTACCGCGCTGCCGGCGATGCCCACGCAGCCGGCCATTGCCGTATGGGCGCCGATCCGCACGTTGTGGCCCACCTGGATCTGGTTGTCGAGCTTGACCCCGTCGCCGATCACCGTGTTGCCCAGCGCGCCGCGATCGATCGTCGTGCCGGCGCCGATCTCGACGTCGTCGCCGATCAGGACGCGCCCCACCTGCGGGATCTTGACCCAGGCGCCGGTCGCTTCGCGCGCGAAACCGAAACCGTCGGCGCCGATGACCGCCCCGGAATGCACCAGGCAGCGCGCGCCGAGGCGACTGCCGGAATAGATCGCCACGTTGGCCGCAAGCCGGCTGCCGGCGCCGATCTCGGCCCCGGCGCCGATGCTGCAGTTGGCCGCAATCACGACATCGGCACCGATCCGGGCACCCGGCCCGATCCAGACATTGGGGCCGATACTGGCGCTGGACGCCACCTCGCCCTCGACGACCGCGCTGGAATGGACGCCGGGCAGCGGCACGGGCAGGGGATTGAGCCACTGCGCCACTCTGGCGTAATAGAGATAGGGCTGCGGCGTCAGAATCGCGGCCGCCAGTCCGTCCACCGCGGGCGGCGCCATGATCACGGCCGCGGCCCGGGTTGTCGTCAATTGGTGGCGGTATTTCGGGTTGGCGAGGAAGGCCAGTTCCCCGGGGCCGGCATTTTCCAGCGTGCCGATCCGCTCAATCGCCGTATCGCCGGCGCCGACTATTTCTCCGCCGAACCGCGCGACGATCTGGTCGAGCCGCAGCGCCACGGCCGGGACGTCTTACTTGGTGCCGTCGCCCAACGCCTTGATCACCTTGTCGGTGATGTCGATGCGCGGGTTGGCGTAGACCGCCTCCTGGAAAATGATGTCGTATTTCTCGGCCTCGGCAATCTGCTTGATGATCTTGTTGACCCGCTCGAAAATCGCCGCCATCTCCTCGTTCTGGCGCTGGCTCAGGTCCTCGCGGAACTCGCGCTGCTTGCGTTGAAAATCGCGGTTGAGATCGGCGAACTCGCGCTCCTTGGTGCGGCGGTCGCTCTCCGCCATGGTCACCGCATTCTTGTCGAGGTTCTCCTGCAGGCCCTGCAACTGCTTGGCGATGCGCTGCAACTCCTGATCGCGCTTTTCGAAGTCCTTTTCGATCTTCTTCTTCGCGCGCGCCGCCTGCGGGGCGTCGTTCAGGATCTTCTGGCTGTTGACGAAGCCGATCTTGCTCTCCGCCAAGGCTCCGGCGGAAATCGACAACAGCGCGACAGCGGCAAGAATGTATTTCTTCAGCATGACTTTCTCACTATAAGGAGCGGATCAAAAGACCGAGCCCATCTGAAACTGCAGACGCTGCACCTTGTCTTCAGCCTTCTTGTTGAACGGGTTGGCAAAGGAGAACTTCAAGGGACCCATCGGCGAATTCCATGCCAGGGCGACACCGGCGCTGTACCTGAGGCTGCCCATGCTGAACTTGTTGTCGTAACCCCAGACATTGCCGGCATCGACGAAGGCGGACAGACGCATCGACGTGTCGCGGCCCATGCCGGGCACGGGGAACAGCAGTTCGGCATTGCCGATCAGCCGCTTGTCGCCGCCGAGGGCTTCATTGGTGGTCGGATCGCGGGCCCCGAGGGAGCTTGAATCGAAGCCGCGCACCGAGCCGATGCCGCCGGCGTAGAAGTTCTTGAAGAAAGGCAGGTCCTTGTTGCCATAGGACTTGGCCACGCCAACCTCGCCATTCAGGGCCAGGGTGAATTTCCGGTCAAGCGGGAAGTAGTGCTGATGCTGATAGGTCGCACGGACATAGGTCGCCGTACTGCCCGGCAGGGACAGTTCGAGGACCGCCTTGCGATAGACGCCCTTGGTGGTCACCAGCAGACTGTCGCGGCCATCCTTCTGCCAGCCGAGGGTGGTGAGCAAGGTATTGCTCGTTGCACCGAAGCGGTTGACGTAGTCCTGATAGCGGACAGGGCTGTTGGCATCGAGTTGCAGCGTGGTGTGATCATACGAAAGGCCGAAGTTCAGGTAGTCATCTTCACCGATGGGCAGCCCCCAGCGCCCGCCGCCGCCGGCCGATTTGGACCCGAAGGCGCCGACCGCGAGCGTGCTGGTGTCGGTCTTGCGGTAATAGATATCGAAGCCCTGGCTGATGCCGTCGACCGTGAAATAGGGGTCGGTGTGGGACAGGGAATAGACCTTGTTCGAATCGCTGGTGCTGATCTGGACGCCGACGTGCTTGCCGCTGCCGAACAGGTTCTGCTGCTCAACGGCGCCTGAAAAGGTGATTTTCTCCGCACTGGAGTAACCCGCTCCCAGCAGGATGTTGCCGGTAGGCTTCTCCTTGACCTTGACCTCCATGTCGACCTGATCGGTGGTACCGGCGACGGGCGGAGTTTCCACCGTCACCTCGTCGAAATAGCCCAGGCGATCAACCCGCGCGCGCGACTTGTTGATCTTGTCGCCGTCGTACCAGCCGGATTCGGCCTGGCGCATTTCGCGGCGGACGACTTCATCGCGGGTCCGCGTGTTGCCCGTCACGTTGATGCGGCGCACATAGACGCGGCGTCCCGGATCGATGAACACGGTGAAGGCCACCTGGCGCTTTTCCTTGTCCAGTTCCGGCGCCGCATTGACGTTGGCAAAGGCATAACCCTCGTTGCCCAGACGTTCGCTGATGGCCTTGGTGGTCTCGGTCATCCTCTCGCGCGAAAACACCTCGCCCGGCTTGATCTGCACCAGCCTGGTCAATTCGTCCTCGGGCAGCAGCAACTGGCCTGCGAGCTTGACCGTCGAGACGGTGTACTTTTCACCCTCGGTCAGATTGATGGTGATGTAGATGTCCTGCTTGTCCGGCGAAATCGACACCTGGGTCGACTCGATATTGAATTCGAGATAGCCGCGATCGAGATAATAGGAGCGCAGACTCTCGAGGTCGCCGGAGAGCTTCTGCTTCGAGTACTGATCGTTCTTCGTGTACCAAGTCAGCCAGCCCGGCGTGCGCAATACCATCAGGTCGAGCAGTTCGGATTCCTTGATGGCGCTGGCGCCGATGATGTTGATCTGCTTGATCTTGGCGATCTCGCCCTCGTCCACGGCGAAATTCACGCCGACGCGATTGCGTTCCAGCGGCGTGATAGTGGTCGTCACCTGGACGGCATAATGTCCCTGGGCCAGGTATTGGCGCTTGAGTTCCTGCTCCGCCCGTTCGACCATGGCGCGGTCGAAGATGCGCGATTCGGCGAGGCCGACTTCGCGCAGCGACTTCTTCAGGTCTTCCGGCTTGAAGGCCTTGAGGCCGGTGAACTCGAGCGAGGCGATTGCCGGGCGCTCTTCGAGCACCACCACCAGCACCTGCCCGTCGATTTCGAGGCGCACATCCTTGAAGAAGCCGGTGGCGAACAAGGCCTTGATCGCGGCTGCGGCCTTCTCGTCGTTCATGGTGTCGCCCACCTTGACCGGCAGGTAGGAGAACACGGTGCCCGCCTCGGTGCGCTGAATGCCCTCGACCCGGATATCCTTGATCTGAAATGCGTCGAACGCAAATGCCGAATGGGCCAGCAGGGAGGAGATCAGACCGGCAAGCAGTTTTTTGGCTACGGCCGCGGTGCTTGACGTCGATAAACCCGGCATAAGCCTGCGCTGAAACTTCGTTTTCTTCATGTAGTTTGGACGAAAATTAGCCGGAAACAAGACGGTTGATATCGTTGTAGAAGGCAAAAGCCATCAGCAGCCCCAGCAAGGCAAAACCGATCTGTTGGCCGATTTCCAGAGCCCGTTCTGACACCGGGCCGCCCTTGAGAAACTCGACGAGATAATACATCAAATGCCCCCCGTCCAGAACAGGAACGGGCAGCAGGTTCAGCACCCCGAGACTGATGCTGATCAGCGCGAGAAAGCGCAGGTAGTAGCTGAGGCCGAGCCGCGCCGATTGGCCCGCATAGTCGGCGATGGTCACCGGCCCGGAAAGGTTCTTCCACGACAACTCTCCGGTGAGCATGCGGCCCATCATGCGCAGGCTGAGCACCGAGGTGTCCCAGGTCTGCGTCAGTGCCCGGGTGACGGAGTCGAGCGGGCCGTAGCTGACCACCGTGGTCATCTCGAACTCCTCGCCCTGCCCCTCCCGGGCCATCAGGCCGAGGCGCCCGACCTTGTGCCCGCCCTCCTCCGCCAGCCGCGGGCTGGCAAGCAGCGCAATGTGCCGGCCCTCGCGCTCGATCTCGAACTTGAGCTGACGCCCCGCCGCGTTGCGCGCAACAGCGGCCAGTTCGGCCCAATCGCCGATCGCTGTGCCGTCGATAGCCAGCACCCGGTCGCCGTCGCGGAATCCTCCGAGGTCGGCGGGCGAATCGGGCAGCACCCGGCCGACTACGGGCGGCAAGCGTGGCCGGTAAAGCACCAGCCCGAGTGCGCGCAGCGGATCCTTCTCGATCTCGTCCGGATCGAAGCGGTCGCCGGCGAGGCGATACACCGCAAGCTCGCGCTGCCGGCTGATCACTTCCAGTTCCACCGCCTCCTTGTCGAGCGCCCGCCGCATCACTTCCCAGCGCAGCTGCTGCCAGGTGTCGATGGCCTGGCCATTCACCGCGCGCACCGTCACGCCCTCGGCGATGCCGGCCACCGCCGCCGCCGTGCCGACCGGCGGCGTTCCGAGGCGGGGCTTGAGTTCCGTCACGCCGTGCATGAACAGCAGCCAGTAGAGCACGATCGCCAGCAGGAAATTTGCCGTCGGTCCTGCCGCCACGATGAACGCCCGGCGGCCGACGGATTGCCGGTTGAAAGCACGCGGCAATTCCTCCGGCATAACCTCGCCTTCGCGCTCGTCGAGCATCTTGACGTAGCCGCCCAGCGGAAAGGCAGATACCGCCCACTCGGTGCCGTCGCGGCCGCGACGGCGCATCCAGATCACCTTGCCGAAGCCGAAGGCGAAGCGCAACACCTTGACGTTGCAGGCGCGCGCCGCAAGATAGTGGCCCATCTCGTGCACCACCACCAGCACCGCCAGCGCCAGCAGGAAAGCGCCCGCGTACCAGACGACCGACTCGGGACTCATGCCGGCTTCGCCGCCTGGCGTGCAAGCACCTTCTGCGCCGCCTCCCGCGCCTGGCGGTCGGCCTCCAGCACCGCGTCCAGGTCCGGCACCGCTGCCCGGGGCACGGCGTCCAGGGTTGCCGCAATGAGCTCGGCAATCCCGAGGAAAGGCAGACGACGGTCGAGAAACGCTTCCACTGCCACTTCGTTGGCGGCGTTGAGCACCGCCGCCGCGTTGCCTTCGGCGCGCAAGGCGCGATAGGCCAGGTCCAGGCAGGGAAAGCGCGCCAGGTCCGGGCGCTCGAAGTTGAGCTGGCCAACGGCGAACAGGTCCAGCGGCGCGACGCCGGAATCGATCCGCTCGGGCCAGGCCAGGGCGTGGGCGATCGGCGTGCGCATGTCGGGATTGCCCAGCTGGGCCAGCACGGAACCGTCCTCGTAATCGACCAGGGAATGGATCACGCTCTGCGGATGGATCACCACTTCGATCCTGTCGGCGGGCGCGTTGAACAGCCAGCGCGCCTCGATCACTTCGAGGCCCTTGTTCATCATCGTCGCCGAATCGACGGAAATCTTCCTGCCCATCGACCAGTTCGGATGCGCCACCGCCTGCTCCGGCGTCACCGTCATGAGCACGTCGAGCGGCGTGGTGCGGAAGGGTCCGCCCGAGGCGGTCAGCAGAATGCGCCTGACGCCGCCCCGCGCCATGTCGCCCGCATAATTGTGCGGCATCGACTGGAAGATCGCATTGTGTTCGCTGTCGATCGGCAGCAGCAGGGCGCCGGCACGTCGCGCCTCGGCCATGAACACCGCGCCGGCCATCACCAGCGCTTCCTTGTTGGCCAGCAGCACGCGCTTGCCGGCGCGCGCGGCGGCAAGCGTCGGCGGCAGCCCGGCGGCGCCGACGATGGCGGCCATCACGGCATCCACCTCGGGCAGGCCCGCAACCTGCACCAGCGCATCCGCACCGTACAGCACCTCGGTGCGCAAGCCGGCATCCTTGAGCAGCTGCGCGAGCCGCTGCGCGTCCGCGGCGCTGCCCACCACGGCGCAGGCGGGACGCACCCGGCGGCACTGCTCGGCCAGAACCTCGACCTGGCGGTGGCCGGTCAGGGCCACCACTTCGAAGCGATCCGGATGGCGCGCCACCACGTCGAGCGTGCTGATGCCGATCGAACCCGTGGCGCCGAGTATGGTCAGTTTCATCGCTGCACGAAATACAGGATCAGCGCCGCCAGCGGCAGGGCCGAGGTCAGCGCGTCGATGCGGTCCAGCACCCCGCCGTGGCCCGGCAGCAGGTTGCTGCTGTCCTTGATTCCGGCCTGGCGTTTCAGCAGCGATTCGAACAGATCGCCCATGACGCTCACCGCGGTGAGCAGGACCAGCAGCAGGACGAGCAGCGGCACCGGCAGCGGCAGCTTGTCCCGCAAGGGCGAGAACGTCAGCACGACGCCGCCGTATATCAGCACGCCGGCCACCGCGCCGGCCACGCCCTCCCAGGTCTTGCCCGGACTGATGCTCGGCGCGAGCTTGTGCCTGCCGAAAGTGCGGCCGGCGAAATAGGCGGAAATGTCGGCGACCCAGACCAGCGCCATCGCGGCCAGCATCAGCCAGGTACTCACCGCGTGCAGCGCGACCATCGCGGCCCAGGTCGGCAGAATCACCAGGGCGCCGAGCAGATAGCCGAAGAAGTCGTTGCCGGCCAGCGTCCATTTGAAGCGGAACCACAGCGGCACGACAAGAATCCAGAACGCCGCCGACACGCCCAGCAACACCGGAACAATCTCCGGCGCGGCCACCGTCAGCTGCCAGCAGAACAGCAGAACGACAAAGGCATACATCACCCGCGCGGGCGGGTCCTGCTTCATCAGGCCGCCCCACTCCCATGCCGCGAGCGCGGCGATGGCGGCAAACGTGAGCAGCGCCGCCATGGGCGGCATGGCAAACAGTATCAGCCCGAGACCGGCGACCAGCAGCAGCGCGGTGACGACCCGGGTCTTAAGCATCTCTGTCCATCACCGGCGGCGCAAGAGTCGGCGCTGACGATACGGCGAGCGCCGGCCCGCCCTGCTGCTCGCCGAGTTGCTCGCTGGTTCGTCCGAAGCGGCGCTCGCGGCGGCGATACGAAGTGATCGCGGCATCCAGCGCCGCGTCGTCGAAGTCGGGCCACAAGGTCGCGGTGAAATGCAGTTCGCTGTAGGCCAATTGCCAGAGCAGAAAATTGCTGATGCGCTGCTCGCCGCCGGTACGGATGAACAGGTCGGGCTCCGGCGCATAGGCCATCATCAGATGCGGCGCGAGATCCGCCTCGCCGTAGCAGCCGGCCTTTTCGGGATGGGCCAGCGCCAGCTGATTCATGGCCTGCAGGATGTCCCAGCGGCCGCCGTAGTTTGCGGCGATGGTCAGCGTCAGGCGCGAGTTGTTGGCCGTCTTCGCCTCGCCTTCGCGGATCAGCGCCACCAGCCGCGGCTCGAAGGCGGAAAGGTCGCCGACCACCTTCAGCCGCACGCCGTTTGCATGGAGCTTGCCGATTTCGCCTTGCAGGGCGTTGATGAAAAGGTTCATGAGGAAGGACACTTCCTCGGCGGGGCGCCGCCAGTTTTCCGAAGAAAAGGCGAACAGCGTCAGGTATTCCACGCCGCGTGCGATGCAGGCCTTGACCATCGCCCGCACGGTCTCGACGCCGCGCTTGTGGCCGGCGACGCGCGGCATGAAGCGCTGCTTGGCCCAGCGCCCGTTGCCGTCCATGATGATCGCAATGTGGCGCGGGACATTGCCCACGTCGGGAATTGCCTGCGTCGAGCTGGTGAATTTTCCTGCCATGACACCCTCTCAGAGCCTTAGATATAACCCGGGCGCAACCAGGCCAGACGACGGCGCTTTGCCTCGAATGCGACCCGGAATCAGATCGCCATCAGGTCCTTCTCTTTTTCCGCCAGCAGCCGGTCGACTTCCGCCACGTAGCGGTCGGTGAGCCTTTGCATGTCGTCCAGGGCGCGACGCTCGTCGTCCTCGGAGATTTCCTTCTTCTTCA
>DAIOGL010000097.1:2824-8703 GCA_036745235.1 Sulfuritalea sp. | reverse complement strand
GATCAATAAAATGGACTGAAAACAAGGGTCGGTCGGTCGCCGTGTCGAGCCGCTGCGTAATCCACGTATCGCCACCATCCTGTGTGTGCAGGATTACGCCCCAATGGCCGACGGCCCAGCCGAACTTCTCATCAACAAAAGTCACTGAATTCAGCGTGGAATTGACTGGCACCTCGCGCGCCTGTCGAAACGTACCCCCATCCGAAAGCATCACAGTGCCGTAGTCACCGACCGAGACGACGCGATTCCCGGCCCGCGCGGAGGCGAGTACTGGAGCCCTTCCCGCATAGGAACTCGCACTGGCCGGTTGAGGCGTCAGACGGGGCGTGGTCGACGGTGCCATGGACGGTGATTCGGCGCGCACGACGAGCGGTAATGCAATCAGGAGAAGGAGCGCGAACGGGAGTCTTGAATTCATGTCGGTCGCTCAATGTGTCAGGATGCCGGGCGCACGTACCGGTCCGCGGCGCGGAAACAGTCGCTCCAGCCACACCGCCAGAGCTGGCAGGGCGGTCATTGCCATCACCATGTTGACCATGAACATGAAGGCCAGCAGTTTGCCCATGTCGGCCTGAAACTTGAGCGCCGAGAAGCTCCAGGTGGCCACGCCGATCGCGAGCGTCACCGCAGTGAAAATGGTTGCAGTTCCCACCTCGAGTATCGAGTGCTCGAGTGCCTTCACGATCGGCTGACCACGTGCCATGTGCATCTGCAGGCGGTTGTAGATGTAGAACGCGTAGTCGACGCCGATGCCTACCGCCAGCACCATGACAGGGAGCGTCGCCACGGTTAGTCCAATCTCCAGTTCCTTCATGAACCAGTAGCCGATGAAGGTGCCCACCGTCAGCGGCAGGCAACAGGCAATGACGGCGCGGAAGTCACGGTAGACCAGGGCTACCAGGGCAATGATCGCCGCATACACATACAACATCATAGGCAGTTCACTCTTCTCGACCTCATCGTTGACCGCCGCGAGCACGCCGGCATTGCCCGATGCCAGACGTATCGTGACGCCCTCGAGCTTGTGCAGGCTGCGGAAGGACTTGACCTCATTGACCACCCGGTTGATGGTCTTGGCCTTATGGTCGCTGAGGAACAGATGTACCGCGGTCATGCTGCAGTCCTTGTTCATGTACCCCCGATTGCGGCCGATCTCGACGCTGAGCGCCGAATAGTTCCCCGGATCAATGGGGACCACACTCATCTTCGGATTGCCTTCGTTGTAGCCTTCGTTGAATACCCTCAGCTGGCCCGAATAGGAATTTGCCGAGAGCACGCCGGGAACGTTCTGCATTGCCCACGTGAATTGATCCTGGAAGACCCCCAGGGCGACGTTCTCGCAGGAGTCCGGAGCCGCCTCGAAGATCACGGTCAGCCAATCGAGACCCGCATCGTAGTTGTCGGCAATCGCTACGGCATCGCGATTGAAGCGGGCATCGGCACGCAGCTCGGGAGCGCCGGGTTGCAGAGTGCCGATGACGCGATCGTGGCTTTGCCAGACTGCCAGACCGAAGACCACGGCCGTGGCGCCGATGACAATCAGCGCATTGCGCGGCTCTGCAACGCGTGCGATCACCCGCAGCCAACCCGCCCGCTGCTCCCGCTTCATCATGGCCTTGTCGGCATACTCCCTGGTGCAGTTGCACATTGATGCGGTGATCGGCAGCATCACCAGATTGGTGATGATCTTGAAACCCACGCCCAGCGATGCCGTTATTGCAAGCTCGCGCACCATGGGAATGGGAATCAAGATCAGGGTGATGAAGGAAACGAAAGCCGTCACCAAGGCCAGGGTTCCTGGTATCAGCAGACCGGTAAAGCTGGCGCGAGCGGCTTCTTCGCTGCTCTTTCCGTGGGAGAGTTCGCGCACGATGAAGTTGATCTGCTGCACACCGTGCGAGACGCCAATGGCGAAGACCAGAAAGGGGACCAGCACGGCCAGAGGATCGAGCCCATAGCCAAGCAATCGCAAGGCACCAAACTGCCAGATCAGCGAAGTGAGCGAGCAGACAATGGGCAGGATCGTGAAGCGGATGGAGTGGCAATACCAGTAAACCGCCAGAGCAGTCAGCAAGAGTGCAATGGCGCAGAACTCCACCACGGCGGAGGCGCCATCGGCGATGTCCCCGATCTGCTTGGCGAAGCCAATGATCTGGACCTCGAAATCGCCATCCTCGAACTTGGCGCGGATGTGGTCTTCAAGGAGGCGGTTGTAAGCAATGTAGTCAACCTTCTTGCCTTCCTTGTCGTACTCCTGAATTTCCGCAATGATCATCGCACTGGTCTGGTCGCGCGATACCAGCGTTCCGACGAACCCGCCCTGACTCGCAGCGCGCTGGATTCCGTCGATGATTTCCCGGTTAAGCTGAGGCGGCGTAATCGTCCCGGAGATCAGCGGGTCGGCGCGAAAGCCTTCCTCGGTGATTTCATTGACGAAGCTGTTGGGCGTCCACAAGGATTGCACGCCCAGCCGATCGATACTCGGCAAATAGACAACCGCCTGGGTTACGTCATAAAGACGGGTCAGCCCTTCCTTGGTCCAGATCGTTCCCTTTCGCGCCTTGACCACCACATTGAGTCGGTTGGCACCCAGGACGTCGTTGCGATATTTGTTGAAGGTTTCGATGTACTCATGTCCGGAGGGCATCTGCTTTTCGAATCCGGCCTCCATTCGCAACTGCAGCGCAAAATAGCCCATGATGGCCGTAAACACGGCCAGCACAATCAAGATCGGAATGCGAAAGCGAAAACAGAAAGACTCAAGCTGCTTCAGGCGGCGGGTTAGAAACTGATCGATTGCGTCGACCTGCAATGGGTTGGGCACGGAATATGACGGGCAAGGGGTTTACGAAAACCGGCGGGCCAAGGCCCGCCGGAACCGGAGGTCGGATCAGAAGTTGATGGAAACGTAGCCGCCGACAAAATCCCTGTCTTTGAGAACCTGGTGATACTCGGACTTGCCGCCCCAGAACGTCGTGTAGTTGAGGCCGGCCTGCCACTTGGCCGGATTCTGCACGAAGTTGACGTAGAAATTCGCCGATTTCGCACCTTCCTGCCAGAACGCCACCAGGTTGGGGGTCTCACCCTTCAGCGCACCCATCATGAAGATTCCGGGAGTCACCTGCCAGCCCCTGATCAGGGTGCTGTCGTAGGTCAGGCTGAAATCGAACATGTAGCCGTACGAGTCCTTGCTGCCCGTGCCCCTGACCGATGTCTTGTTGCCGTCGGCCGGCCAGGAGTACAAGCCCCCGGCGATTACCTGGTCAACAGTGATGGGGCCGCCAGTTCCGCTGACTGTCCGCGTGTATATCTTGTTGGGATCAGCCTCGGGATAGCGTGTCCACATGAACTCGCCGAGGAACGTGCCGGTCTGCGCACCAACGGCGTCGAGGAACCAGCCGTGATCGCCAGGCGTCAGCGCCAGGATGCCCGTGAGGTGCATCTGGTACTTTTTCATGTCGATCCAGCCGTCACAATCGTAGGCACCTGGTCCGACGGCTCCCGGAACGAAGTTCTGTGCAGTTCCGCCGGTTCCTGTCGGCGTGCATGCGGAGAGTGATACCGCATCCTTTGGCCGATACGACAGCTCGGCGCCCACTGCCCAGTTGCCGATTGATGTGTTCGCGCTGACGCCATACATCTTTCGGTTTTCCAGGAATACGTTCTCAACCGTGCCGAACGGTGTGAGCCCCGTATCCTTCCACCAGCGACCATTCGGCGTTTTGTCGTGGTAATTCATATAGTAGAAGCCGAGATTGAGATCGGTATCCTTCGGTGTCCAGCGCAGCGACACTCCATATTGTCCGGAGTTCTTGGGGGTGAGGTCCGAGGTCTGGGGCACCGCGATGGCCGTGTTGCCGGGAGCCGCCCCGCCCGCCCCGAAGGCGGCCAGCGTCGCCTGGGCCTGGGCCAGGGTGACGCCATTCATGCGCGCATACGTCGGCGCGTCGATGCCATTGAGCCACGACAGGCCGCCGGGACCGCCGCCGAAATCCAGGTAGAGCTGGCGCGGCGAGCCCTTTCCGGCAAAGTCGGCAACCGACCAGTAGCTACCGGCAGCGGGCAGCTTGCTGCGATTCCAGCTGGTCTGGTAGTAAGCCTCGAAATTCAGCCCATGCCCGAGCCCGGTGGCGAAACTGATGATCGGCGCCGGCAGGAACACTTCCTTCAACTGCATGCCAGGGCTGGACAGGCGATTGATGTCCATCGAATTGGTGGCATTGATGCCTCCCGGCGCAAACAGGCTTTCACCCCAGCTCACGACCTGGTTTCCGACCCGTACCCGTGCGCGCTGCTCGCCCAGGTTGAACTCCTTGCTCACCCAGAGGTCCATCAGATTCACTTCCGACGTCATCTGTTTCTTGGCATCGTCCAGCAGTTCGGTTCGACGCGTGTTGTCCGCCGTGAAATCCTTCATCCAGTTCGCGCGGGCCATGAATGTAATGTCGGAGGGCAGCTTGAGCAGCAGCTCGTGATTGCCCTTGAGATAGGTGGTGAAGAAGTCTCCCTTGTTGTAGTTCATGTTGCCATCATCGCCATTGGACCAGACCGCGAAGTCCGCGCTGGCCCCGCAGGGACCGGTGACATCACCGACGAGGGAGCAGCTCTGGTTCTTCAGGCGCTTGCCGAAGCCGAAGGTAACCGTTGAGTCCAGCGAACCCTTGAAGGTTTCGCCCTCAAAAGTGAAAGCCTGGGCACCGGCCGAATACAGACCGGCCAGCAACATTGCAGCGGCGAGTCGAGTTACTTTTGCTTTCATGTTCTTTCCTTCCTAAAGGATCAACGCTCGCTGATGGCGCGCAGGTTTTCGGCCGAATAGAAATCCTTCTTGAACTTGGCGTCTTTTGACTCGACCACCCAGCGCATGTCCTTTCCCGCGCCCAGCGGACTCTGGTCAAAGACAAAGCGTCCCCCTTCAAGCATGTTGTATTGGACGAAAGCGGGGTTGTCGCAGCTCGAGGTTTCATAAACGGGGATCACGAAGCTTTCGCGCAGCTTCCACAACTTGCCATTGGCGTCGAAGTCCTCGGCAACGGAAATCGCCCAGCTGTCCTCATCCAGATAGAAGGTCCGCTTGGGGACTACGTGACGCACGCCAGGCTTGACGGTGGCCTCGACAACCCAGACGCGATGCAGCTCGTAGCGCCTCGCTGCCGGGTCGATACCATCGGGTTTGACCACGTCATTGAACTTGACTGCGGGGTCATAGACACCGAAGGAGTTGTAGCCGACATAGATCTCCTTCTTGCCGGCCAGCTTCCAGTCAAATCGGTCGATGGTGCCGTTGAACATGCGCGGCTCGTCCAGCGTGTACTGGTTTTCGAAACCGATCTGTGGCGCGTCATAGGAGTACGAAGGCATGCGGCGGACACGCCGTTGCCCCGGAAAGTAGTAGAAGGTATCGCTGCCAACCCTGTCGGTGTAATAGGCGATCGCCAGAGCCTGGCCCGCCAGCGCGACGGGGCTGTTATAGGCGAAGTAGGTGTAATACTCGATGGGAGGCAGGTCGGCCAGCGATGTCGAACCCTTTGCGCCCCAGGGGAAGTAGTAGGTTTGCGTGGCCCCGGCCTGAATCCAGTCGTTGCTGCCCTTGCGAGGCGATAGGGTGATGTAGTTCAATGGCCACTCGAAGCCGATACCGGAGTACTTCATCTTGTAGTTCCACATCGCTTCGGCCCCGTTCTTCGGAATCGGGAAGGGAATGCCTGGCATGAAGCCTTCCTTCAGGCTCCAGCCGTCAGGACCAATTTTTGCAGCGGTGGCATTTTTCCGGGTGTTTTGTTCGACGAAGTCCGGATTCGCGCAACTGCGATGAGTCGGGTAAACATCCATCCGGTAGCCCGGCGTCTGCTTGATCAGTTGCACCTGTCCCGGAGTCA
>DAIOGL010000097.1:0-2724 GCA_036745235.1 Sulfuritalea sp. | reverse complement strand
ACATCCATCCGGTAGCCCGGCGTCTGCTTGATCAGTTGCACCTGTCCCGGAGTCAGCTTGTCGGCATACTTGTCCACGTTTGCGGCGCTGATCGAGTACAGGGGTTTTTCGCCCTTGTTCTTCCATGCCGCTGCGCGGCTCTTGCCGTGACTCCACCCCGGTCCTTGCACTTCGTGGCCGGGCCAGGCAGGTATGGTGCCTTCCTTGTTGCCGCCCTTTTCCGCGCCGACGGGGGTCAGATCCTTTCCAAGTCGCTCGGCTTCCTGGGGGGATGCCGCAAAGCCCGCGCCACAGAACATCGCGGCCACTGCAACGACAATCAGCTTCAGTCTCTCCCTCATTGCATTTACTCCTCTATATGGTTTTATGTGGAACGTTGCCGCGATGTATAAATCCGTGATGGTCATTGCCCGCCAACTTGCGCAAGCACCTGCTCTCGCAATTTGCGTACATCCGCGGGTGGCAATGGCTTGCTGCGCAGTGCCGCGAAGCCTTCCGGTTGCAGCACGACCGGACTGGCATTGAAAGTGGTCAGCACATACGACGCTATGGCGGCCAGTTCATGATCCGAAAGTGCCGCCTGCGAGGGCATGGCGCCCGTGAATTTGCCGCCACGGGTCTTGATCGTGCCGGCCATTCCCGAGACCAGGACATGAGCGATGTAAGTCCGACCCTGGTCGACTTCCGCAACTTTCTTCAGAGCGCCAACGAGCGGCGGAGCCAATCCGGGAATCCCTTCCCCGTCAGCCTGATGGCAGGCCATACAATGCTTGGTGAACAGATCTGCGCCGGCGGCATTCGCCATCTGGGCGTATGCGGACACACCCGACAGGGCCGCCACGATCGACAGGATGCGTATGAAGGAGGACATCCGGGTCATCGTCCCTGGGGCGACTCCGCCGTGCCGACAACTGCTGCGACGGTGCAGTGATAGTTGTTGTTGCTGTTGGCCATGCACCAATTGACGTCGTTATGGACGCCCATTCGGTAGCCGGGCCTTTCGCCTTCATTGAAGTTGCAGAGACAACGGCCGCAACTGGTGGCGCCACAGCAATCGTTGTAGCTGATCAGGTAATCCCGTCCATCGTTCGGGTTGTGGCAGGTGCCGACCCAGGTGACTTTGGAAACTTCGGTTCCTGGCGGGCAGGTCGAGATGGTGCCGCCACAACACGTGCAAAGCCAGCCGTCGAGGGCGCAGTAGCGCCAGTATTCGCAGGCGGTGTCGTCGTTGCGCTTGTCGACCGGCTTTTTTGCCGCATGGGCTTCCTTGGCAACGCGGTCGAACGGCAGTATCGGCAACACCAGAGCCGCGCCAATCACGACCCGCCCAATGCGCGACAACGCGCTGCGTCGGGAGATGCTCTGCGCCGCCCGGCGGGTCTTCTGTTCGAAGAAGCTATCGAACCATTTCACCTAATCTCTCCTTCGGATAATTGTCGAGAGTTGGCCATTACGCCCTCTGATCAAGGAATTCCTGAACGGATGCGACACCGAGCTCCTTGGCCGTGAATAGGCTTTCCAGTTGTTCTCTGGAATTGACCAGCCCCTTCGCGCGGATCCGGCCGTCTTCATCAATCAGAACGGCATAGGGCAGACGACCGACCTTGAGCGCCATTCCCAGATCGGCGGAGAGCACATAGGGAAAATCTGCCAGCTTGGCGCTTCGGTAGAAGGCAAGGTGCTCGGCACGATCGCCGTCACTCGCGAGAAGCACGTCCAGCCAGGCGCGCTCGCTGTGCTGGACCGAGCGCAGAATCGGCAATAGCTTCTTGCAGACGGGGCACGTCGGCGAAAGAAAGAACAGGAGTTGGCTGCGCGCCTTGCCGGCACCGCCAACCGCAATTGTTCCGCCGGAAATCGACTCCAGCGCAAATACCGGCGCAGGCTCGCCGACCTTTGGACCGCTATCGAGCATCAGCGCCCCCATGGGTGCCACGCGTTCATACAGAATTCCGATTTGGCGGGCCAAGCCCAGGACCATCACCAGCAGGACCAGGATTACCGCCCAAAGCAGGACATTTGACACAACAAGCGCATCAGTCATTTCAGGAGTTCCTCAAGGCATCAAGGCGGGGTTGGGTAGCCAGCAACTGGCTTACCAGGGCATAGAGCCCAAGCAAGGCGAGGGTGGCGCAGGCGACGGTCGCGTAATCGATCCAGACCAGTTCACGCGCTACGGATTCGGCAGCGATCCACGGCAGCGCCGCAATCAGGACAATGTTGCGCAAGACGAGGCCCCACGTGATGGTCTGGCCACTCACTCCGCCACTGAAGCCGCCGCAGCCGCACTCGATCTCGGAATAGCCCCGGACAAGGTTGATGGCCACCGCTGACGTCACAACCAACAGCAATGCAAATGCCAGCAGCGCGCCTGGCAAGCGTGTGGCCTGAAACAGCAGGAGGGATCCTGCAATTGCCTCGATCAGCGGGAGGAGGTAGGCCATCCCGTCCACCGTTGCCGCGGGCAGCAAACGGTAGTTTGCGAGAATCCCCGCGAATTCCTCTCGCTCTCGCAGCTTCTGCCACGCCCCATATAGAAATACCACAGACAGGGCGGCGCCCAGGGCATAGGACAGGACCGGGTCGACGAGCAGGGACAGGGGCGTCACTACTGCGTATCCATGAGCGTCGGGGTCTCGCCAAATGGACCCCCGCTGTTCAACTGCTTCATGCGGCCGTCGTGCGGCGTGGCGCTGAACGCATTCAGCATCGCCCTGGTGCCAT
>DAIOGL010000096.1:0-8802 GCA_036745235.1 Sulfuritalea sp. | reverse complement strand
CCGCGCTCGTTGATCTGCTCGCCCAGCCACATCAGGAACATGGTTCCGGTGAGCAAGGTGAGTACCGTGACGAAACGGAAGAGGAGGCCTGGATCAAGCACCAACCCGGCTTGCGATTCGAGTGCGATGGCGATGCCCAGTCCCTGGAACAGCGCCAGAGCCACCGTGCCGTAGCGCGTATATTGGGTGATCTTGCGCCGCCCGGCCTCGCCTTCCTTCTTCAGCGCCTCGATCGACGGCACGGCGATCGTCATGAGCTGCATGATGATCGACGACGAGATGTAAGGCATGATGCCGAGTGCAAACAGCGTGAAGCGCGACAGCGCCCCGCCCGAGAACAGGTTGAAAACGCCAAGAATACCGCCCTGCTGGCCCTGGAACAATTCCGCCAGCTTTACCGGGTCGATCCCCGGCACGGGGATATGCGCGCCAATGCGATAGACCACCAGCGCGCCCAGCAGGAACCAGAGCCGGCGCCAGAGGTCGCCGAACTTTCCGGTCTTGCCGAGAGCCGCTGCTTGGGAGGTTGCCACGTGGTCTATCCTTGTTCGCTATCAGGCAGCGGCGATGTCAGCTACAGAGCCGCCGGCCGCTTCGATCGCGGCACGGGCACCCTTGGTCGCACCGACGCCCTTGAGCGCGATCTTGCGATTGAGCTTGCCCGACAGGATCACCTTGGCCGACAAGGCGTCACCCGCAATCACGCCGGCCTGCTTCAAAACCAGCAGATCGACTTCTTCAACGGGAAGCTTGTCCAATTCGGACAGGCGCACTTCGACGTTCCGGCTGGCCGTCAGGGAGACGAAGCCACGCTTCGGCAAGCGACGCTGCAGCGGCATCTGGCCGCCCTCGAAGCCCACCTTGTGGAAACCACCGGCACGCGACTTCTGGCCTTTGTGTCCACGACCTGCCGTCTTGCCAAGGCCGCTGCCGATGCCCCGCCCCACACGCTTGGCAGCGTGCTTGGAGCCCGCACCGGGCTTGAGGTTGTTCAGTTCCATGCTCATCGATATCCCCTTAGCCTTCGCACTTCACCAGATAGGCCACTTTGTTGATCATGCCGCGCACTGCGGGCGTATCTTCAAGCATGGCCGAACTGTTGAGCTTCCTCAGGCCAAGGCCGCGCACGGTTGCACGATGGTCCTGCTTGGTGCCGATCACACTCTTGATCAGCGTTACCTTGATCGTCTTGTCAGCCATGGCTCACTCCAGAATTTCGGCTACAGCCTTGCCGCGCTTGGCGGCAATCTCGGCCGGGGTGCTCATGGCCAGCAGACCATGCAGCGTTGCGCGCACCACGTTGTACGGATTGGTCGAGCCGATGGTCTTGGCCACCACGTCAGTAATGCCCATGACTTCGAACACGGCTCGCATCGGACCGCCGGCGATTACGCCGGTACCTGGGGACGCGGGCGACATCAGAACGGTGGTGGCGCCATGCTTGCCCTTTACCGTGTGGTGCAGCGTGCCGTCCTTGAGACTGATCTTGGCCATCTTGCGCCGCGCCTCTTCCATCGCCTTCTGCACCGCGACCGGGACTTCCCGGGACTTGCCCTTGCCCATGCCGATGCCGCCATCGCCATCGCCAACCACGGTCAGTGCGGCGAAACCGAGAATCCGGCCGCCCTTCACCACCTTGGTAACGCGATTGATGGACACCATCTTTTCGCGCATACCGTCGTCGCGCTCTTCCTGGGCCTGGTGCTGTTTCCTGCCTTGAGGTTTAGCCATGTCCGTCTCGCTTAGAACTTGAGTCCGCCCTCACGGGCGGCTTCGGCCAGCGCCTTGACGCGGCCGTGATAGTGGAAACCGGAGCGGTCGAACGCAACCTGCTCGATGCCGGCCGCTTTGGCCCGCTCGGCGATGAGCTTGCCAACCGTCTTGGCCGCATTGACGTTGCCGCCGTTCGGAACCTGGCTCCGTACTTCCGGCTCCATGGTTGACGCTGCGGCCAGCACGCGCGTGCCGCAGCCGGAGAATATCTGGGCAGAGATATGCAAGTTGCTGCGATGCACCGCGAGGCGCACCACTTTGAGCTCCGCAATCTTGGCGCGGGTTTTGCGCGCCCTGCGCAGACGAGCCTGTTTCTTTTCCATGATTCAGCGCCTCGATTATTTCTTCTTGGTTTCCTTGATGACAACCACTTCGTCGGAATACCGGACGCCCTTGCCCTTGTAGGGCTCCGGAGACCGGTAAGCACGCACTTCAGCGGCTACCTGACCTACCACTTGCTTGTCGATCCCCTTGATCAGGATCTCCGTCTGGGTCGGCGTTTCAACTTTGATGCCGTTCGGCATGTCGTGCACCACCGGGTGCGAGAAGCCGAGCGTGAGGTTCAGCTTGGCTCCCTGCGCCTGCGCACGATATCCGACGCCTACCAGGGTCAGCTTCTTCTCGAAGCCCTTGGTGACGCCGATTACCATGTTATTCAGCAACGCGCGCATCGTGCCCGACATGGCACCCGCATTCGGGGCGCCTTCGACGGCGCGGCAGAGCAGCTTTTCGCCATCTCTCTCAATCTTCACCGCCGGCAACAGGAACTGCCTCAACGTTCCCAGCGGACCCTTGACAGCAACCTCGGCATCGGAGAGCGTCACTTCGACGCCTTTGGGCACTTCAACCGGATACTTTGCAATACGTGACATGAGCAGGCTCCTTAGGCGACGATGCAGAGAACTTCGCCGCCCATGTTGCCTGCCCGCGCCCGGCGGTCGGTCATCACGCCCTTCGGCGTAGAGACAATGGCAACACCCAGCCCGTTCATGACACGGGGCAAATCATCCTTGCCCTTATACACACGCAGGCCCGGCTTCGAGACTCGTTCGATGCGCTCGATTACCGGACGGCCGGCATAGTACTTGAGCGCCACATCGAGCTCGGGCTTGGCGCCATTCTCGCGAACAGCGAAATCATCAATGTAACCCTCGTCCTTCAGCACCTTGGCAATCGCCACCTTGAGCTTGGAGGAAGGCATGGAAACGGACAGCTTCTCCGCCATCTGCGCATTGCGGATGCGGGTCAACATGTCGGCAACTGGATCGGTCATGCTCATATCGCTCTCCTTACCAGCTTGCCTTGGTCATGCCAGGCACTTCGCCGCGCATTGCCATCTCGCGCAGCTTGTTGCGGCAAAGACCGAACTTGCGGAACACGCCGCGGGGACGCCCCGTCAATGCGCATCGATTACGCTGACGCGATGGGCTCGCGTTGCGGGGCAACTGCTGGATTTTCAGGCGCGCATCCATGCGCTCCTCATCCGACAGATTGACGTTGTTGATCACAGCAAAAAGTTCCGCGCGCTTGGCAGCGTACTTCGCGACCATCTTGGCGCGCTTTTCTTCGCGGTTAATAAGAGCTAGTTTCGCCATACGTCCCTCAGTTCTTGAAGGGGAACTTGAATGCGGCGAGAAGCGCCTTCGCTTCTTCGTCGTTCTTCGCGGTGGTGGTGATGCTGATGTTCATGCCACGCAACGCATCGATCTTGTCATACTCAATTTCAGGGAAAATGATTTGCTCTTTCACCCCTACGTTGTAATTGCCCCGTCCGTCGAAGCCCTTGCCCGAAATGCCGCGAAAATCGCGGATACGCGGCATGGCAATCGTGACCAGGCGGTCAAGAAACTCGTACATGTGATTGCCGCGCAAAGTCAGCATGCAGCCAATCGGATAGCCCTCGCGAATCTTGAATCCTGCGATAGCCTTGCGTGCCTTGGTAACGACCGGCTTCTGGCCCGCGATCTTGGTCATGTCGCTGACCGCGTGATCCAGCACCTTCTTGTCACCGACAGCCTCACCAACACCCATGTTCAGGGTGATCTTGGTGATACGCGGAACTTCCATGATGGACTTGTAACCGAACTTCTGGAGAAGTTCGGGGACCACCGTCTGTTTGTAGTATTCCTGCAAGCGCGCCATCACTGATCCTTACGCGTCAACAACTTCGCCGTTCGACTTGAACACCCGGACCTTGCGACCGTCGTCGAGCTGCTTGAAACCGACGCGGTCCGCCTTCTGGGTGGCAGGATTGAACAACGCCACATTGGAAACATTGATCGGCATTTCCTTCTCGATAATGCCGCCCTGATTACCCTTAAGGGGGTTAGGCTTGGTGTGCTTCTTGACGCGGTTGATGCCCTCGACAAGCACGCGCTCGGCGTCGAGCCAGTTCAGCACGACACCGCGCTTGCCCTTGTCCTTGCCTGTGGTCACGACAACATCGTCACCCTTGCGAATCTTATTCATGATCGTGTCCTCGATTGCCGGTTCAAAGAACCTCGGGAGCCAGCGAGACGATCTTCATGAATCGCTCGGTGCGCAACTCGCGCGTCACTGGGCCGAAGATACGCGTGCCGATCGGCTCCAACTTGTTGTTGAGCAACACTGCCGCGTTGCCGTCGAACTTGATGAGCGATCCGTCGGAACGACGCACGCCCTTGGCGGTACGCACCACCACTGCGCTATAGACTTCGCCCTTTTTTACACGGCCACGCGGCGCGGCATCCTTGATGCTGACCTTGATGACGTCACCAATGCCTGCATAGCGGCGCTTGGAACCACCAAGCACCTTGATGCACATGACCGAACGCGCGCCAGTGTTATCGGCGACATCCAGCAGAGACTGCATTTGAATCATTTTTTCATCTCCAACTTAATCCGCGATTGACTCAAGTCACGCGATCAGTCTTGGAGCCCGCTAGGGGCTGGGATGCCGGGGAGAGTGAATACCCCGACGGAGCAAAGAGGCGAGATTTTACATCGCGCCACCGTGTTGTCAACTTATATTTGCCTTTCGCCGCGCACAAGGGCGAAGAAGCAATTAGACGATGCGGGCCTTCTCGATCACCTTGGCGACACGCCATGCCTTGGTCTTGGAAATTGGCGCACATTCCTCGATCTGCACGAGATCGCCGGCCACCGTCTCCATGCCTTCAACGTGCGCGTGGTATTTCCTCGAACGCGTCATGATCTTGCCGATCACGGGGTGCTTTACCTTGCGCTCGACGAGTACCGTCACGGTCTTCTGCATTTTGTCCGATACGACACGCCCCTGCAGGGTGCGCCGCACGCTATTTGTGGTCGCATCCGTCATTTCGTCGCTGCCTTCTCACGCTGAATGGTCTTGATGCGCGCAATGTCCTTGCGCACCTTGCCGACCTGGCTGGTATTGGTCAGCTGTTGTGTAGCCACCTGCATGCGGAGACCGAATTGCGCCTTGCGCAAATCCAGCAACTCCTTCTGCAGATCCGCATCGTTCTTTGCTCTGAGCTCACTTGTTTTCATGACTTATCCCAAATGGCGGGTAACGAAGGTGGTCTCGAGCGGAAGCTTGGCTGCTGCCAGGCGGAAAGCCTCGCGTGCCAGCGTCTCATCGACACCGTCCATCTCATAAAGGACTTTTCCGGGCTGGATCTCGGCAACCCAATACTCCGGAGAGCCCTTGCCGTTACCCATACGGACTTCCAGCGGCTTCTTCGAAATCGGCTTGTCCGGGAAGATGCGGATCCAGATACGACCGCCACGCTTGATGTGACGGGTCATGGCGCGACGCGCCGCTTCGATCTGACGAGCCGTAAGACGACCGCGGCCGATGGCCTTGAGGCCGTATTCGCCAAAGCTGACTTTGGCGCCCCTGGTGGCGAGTCCCGTGTTGCGACCCTTTTGTTCCTTGCGATATTTTCTGCGGGCAGGTTGCAGCATGTTTTACTCCTTGCCTTCTTTCGCTGCGCTATCGACACCCTCGACCTTGGCCGGGGCCTTGCGAACACGCTTGGCGGGTGCCTTCGGCGCTGCGGCAGCGCCTTCCGGCTTGACTTCATCAGCCTTCTTTGCGGGCGCGCGACGGGCAGCGGGTTTGGTGTCGGCCTCGCCCTCGATCCGGGGCTTTCCTGGACTGCGGCGCGGTTTGCGCTGATCATCGACTGCCGGCTCGGGGGGGGCGAGCAGTGCTTCGCTGCGCGACAGAATCTCGCCCTTGAACACCCATACCTTGATGCCGATCACGCCATACGTTGTCTTCGCCTCGGAAGTGCCGTAGTCGATGTCGGCCCGAAGCGTATGCAAGGGCACGCGGCCTTCGCGATACCATTCCCTGCGGGCGATTTCGGCGCCGTTCAGACGTCCCGAACTCATGATCTTGATACCCTGAGCTCCGAGGCGCATGGCGTTCTGCATTGCCCTCTTCATCGCACGGCGGAACATGATGCGCTTCTCGAGCTGCTGCGCGATGGAGTCTGCGATCAACTGGGCGTCAATTTCCGGCTTGCGGATCTCTTCAATATTGACATGCACCGGCACGCCCATCTTGCGCTGAAGTTCGGCTTTAAGGTGCTCGATGTCCTCACCCTTCTTGCCAATCACGACACCGGGGCGGGCGCTATATACCGTAACCCGCGCATTCTTGGCCGGACGTTCAATCACCACGCGGCCGACCGACGCATGCGCCAGTTTCTTCTTCAGATAGTCGCGAACCTCAAGGTCTTCCTTGAGCATCTGCGGAAAATTCTTGCTGTTGGCGTACCAGCGGGAAGTCCAGTTGCGCGTGACCGAAAGACGAAAACCGGTCGGATGAATCTTTTGTCCCATGTGCCCTCCTTAATCGCCAACGGTCACGAAAATGTGACAAGTAGGCTTGAGGATGCGATTTCCGCGTCCTTTGGCTCGCGCCGTGAAGCGCTTGAGCACCGTGCCCTTTTCGACATAGATACGCGTAATCTTCAGTGCATCGATATCCGCGCCGTCGTTGTGCTCTGCGTTGGCGATGGCCGACTCGAGTACCTTCTTGATGATTCCGGCACCCTTCTTCGGCGAAAACGCCAGAATGCTGAGCGCCTGATCCACCGGCTTGCCGCGCACCAGATCGGCAACAAGACGACCTTTTTGGGCGGAAAGTCGGACACCGCGCAAATTTGCGTTGGTTTCCATCGTCGCTCCTTACTTCTTCGCAGCGGCTTTCTTGCCGCCTGTATGGCCCTTGAAGGTTCGCGTCAGCGCGAACTCACCAAGCTTGTGACCAACCATGTTTTCCGAAACATAGACCGGAATATGCTGCTTTCCGTTATGCACGGCGATGGTCAATCCCACGAAGTCCGGAAGAATGGTCGAACGACGCGACCAGGTCTTTATCGGGCGCTTGTCATTGGAGGCGCGTGCGGCATCCACCCGCTTCAGCAGGTGAGCGTCGATGAACGGGCCCTTCTTGATAGAACGTGCCATGTCTTACCTCTTACCTTTCGGCCTGCGTTGGACAATCATGACGTCCGTGCGCTTGTTGTTGCGGGTACGATAGCCCTTGGTCGGCTGACCCCACGGACTGACTGGAACGCGGCCCTCTCCGGTACGCCCCTCACCACCGCCATGCGGGTGATCGACAGGATTCATCGCCACACCCCGAACGGTCGGACGAATGCCGCGCCAGCGCATTGCGCCGGCCTTGCCGATCTTGCGCAGACTGTGTTCTTCGTTACCAACCTCGCCAATCGTCGCACGACACTCGACGTGAATCCGACGAATCTCGCCTGAGCGCAGGCGGACCTGGGCATAGGTGCCTTCACGCGCCAAAAGCTGCGCAGAGGTACCAGCGGAACGAGCGATCTGAGCGCCCTTGCCCGGCATCATTTCGACACAATGAATGGTCGTACCGACAGGAATACTGCGAATCGGCAGCGTATTACCGGGCTTGATCGGCGCCTCGGGACCGCTGAAAACCGCCTGTCCGACGACCATCCCCTTGGTAGCGATGATGTAACGGCGCTCGCCGTCCGCGTAAAGTATCAGGGCGATATTGGCGGAACGATTCGGGTCGTACTGAAGATTCTCGACCTTGCCCGGGATCCCGTCCTTGTCGCGACGGAAATCGATCACGCGGTAATGTTGCTTGTGGCCGCCGCCCATATGACGGGTGGTGATATGGCCATGCGCATTGCGGCCCGCCGTACTGGTCTTCTTTTCGACGAGCTTGTCATGCGGGCGACCCTTGTGCAGATTCGCGTTGACAACCTTGACGACACCACGGCGACCAGGCGAGGTCGGCTTGACTTTTACGAGAGCCATTTAAGCAGCCCCCCCTTCCGCGAAATTGATTTCCTGACCGGGCTTGAGGCACACGAAAGCCTTCCTGATGTCGCTACGGCGGCCAATATTCCGGCCGGCACGCTTGATCTTGCCCTTCAGATTGGCGATCTGCACCGACTTGACCTCGACCTTGAACAGCATTTCGACGGCCGCCTTGACTTCAGGCTTGGTCGCATCGGGCGTCACGATGAACACCACCTGCTCGTTCTTGTCCGCAATATAAGTGGCCTTTTCCGAAATTTGCGGGGCCACCAGCACTTGCAGCAAACGTTCCGGATTGAAGTTCTTGGTCATGCCAGCATCTCCTCGATCTTGGCCACTGCACCCTTGGTGAAAATAACCTTGGGAAAGCGCACCAGGGACACCGGATCGGCCTGCTGCGCCTCCAGCACCAGCACATTCGGCAAGTTGCGCGAAGCCAGCGCGAGATTGTCGTCCAGGCTATCCGTTACGAGCAGCACCGGATCCGAGCCCAGACCCATGGCCTTGAGCTTTTGCGCGAACAGGCGCGTCTTCGGCGCTTCGATGGCGAAATCCTCAATCACCACCAGCCTGTCTTCGCGGGCCAACTGTGAAAGGATTGCGGCCAGGCCGGCACGATACATCTTGCTATTGACCTTCTGGGTGAAGTTCTCTTCGGGCGTGTTCGGGAAGATCCGACCACCGCCACGCCACAGAGGGGAAGAAGTCATACCGGCGCGAGCGCGGCCAGTACCCTTTTGCTTGAACGGC
>DAIOGL010000095.1:0-8812 GCA_036745235.1 Sulfuritalea sp. | reverse complement strand
CATCATCAGTTGGCTGCGGCCAGTCATCTGGTTCGTGGCGCATCCCGACAGGCCGATCAGTCCGATTGCAGCCAGGACGCCGATTCGCGAGCGATGTGAGAAATGCATGACCGTTTCCATGAGTGAATGAGCAGGGCGGGACTGCGATTCCGGCTCGACGACCGCGTCCCCGGACGACAGTCTACAATTTGTGCCTCGCTTCGGCATCCGGCATCCGTCGAACCGCAGAATCCTGCCGGCCGCGCCCCGCTGCAGCTGACTCCTGCATACCGGGGCGGCGCGGACAGCACGACAAAACGCCTGATTGGAGGCAGATGTGTTTGGCCTCATTCTCACCGTCGCCGTAACGCTCATGCAGGCCTACCTGTTCTGGCGAGCCGCTTCGGTGCCGTTTGTCCGGCGCTGCATTTCGCGAAACGCCCTGCTCGGCATCGGGCTCGCGCTGTGGGCGATGTTTCTGCTGGGCCGCGCTGTCGGCCCGGACGATGCGGGACGCCTTGCGACGATACTGGAATTCCTCGGCATGACATGGCTGGGCATCCTGTTCCTGCTGTCCGTGACCATGTTTGCCGCGGACGCGGCAAGCGGCTTTGGTTTCCTTCTCAAGCGCGCCGGGCCTCGCCTGCGCGGAGCGGCGCTGGCCGCCGGCGGCGTGCTCTGCGTGGTCGCGCTGGCGCAAGGGCTGCGGGCGCCCGTGGTGCAGAGCCAGGATGTCTACCTCGCGGGCTTGCCGCAAAGCCTCGATGGCACGGTGATCCTTGCCCTGTCGGACCTGCATCTCGGCACGGTGCTCGGCGAGCCCTGGCTGGCCGCTCGCGTCGACCAGGTTCAGGCGGAGCGGCCTGACATCGTGGTGCTGCTCGGTGACGTATTCGAGGGACACCAGCCTCCCGGGCAGGAACTGATGGCGACCTTGCGGCGCTTGTCAGCACCGCTGGGCATCTGGGCCGTTCTCGGCAACCACGAGTTTCACGGCAATCACACCGACGTCTCGGCGCTGTTCGGGCAGGCAGGCATCCGCCTTCTGCGCAACGAGTGGCGCGAACTTCGCCCGGGCCTGGTTCTGGCGGGGATGGATACTCCCGGCGGCAGACCTGGCGGCGCCGGTGCCGGGGCTTCCCTGGCGAGGGCGCTCGCCGGAAAGGGCCCCGGCGCCACCGTGCTGCTGTCCCATGCGCCCCTGCCGGCAGAAGCCGTGAAGGACAAAGGGGTGGATCTGCTGCTTTGCGGCCACACCCACGGCGGGCAGATATGGCCCTTCGGCTATCTGGTCGGGCATTACTTCCCGATGCTGGAAGGGCGTTTTCAACTCGACGGCACGACAGTCATGGTCTCCCGCGGCGCCGGCACCTGGGGGCCGCCGATGCGCCTCTGGCAGCCCGGGGAAATTCTGCGGATAACGCTGCATGCGCGAGGAAGCGCCCCGCCCTCCCCACGGGCTGCACACCCGGCCCGTGAGCGCTGATTCGAGGACCGACTTCAAGTAGAGTACGCCCTTCGCAAAGCGTGATGGCGCAACCGGTCCCGAAATTTTCTGAATTCAGGATTCAATCGAGCGGGACAAGGCAGACAAGACTCATGAAATTCTTTCGTATGGCACCGGCGTTCGTGGTCATTCTGTCCGGGGTGGTCGCCGCCCTGCATATCGGCAAGATGCCGCCGGCGATTCCGGTATTGCGCGAGGCGCTGGGAATGACGCTGGTCGAGGCCGGCTTCCTGTTGTCGATAGTGCAACTGGCGGGGATGACGGTGGGCGTGCTGGTCGGGGTCGCCACGGACAGCGTCGGAAGGCGGCGCAGCATCATCGCCGGCCAGCTGATTCTCGCCATCGCCAGCGTCAGCGGCATGTGGGCGCAGCACCCGGCCGATTTGCTGCTGCTGCGGGCTTTCGAGGGCCTTGGCTTTCTGCTGGTGGTGCTGCCTGCCCCCAGCGTGATTCGTCAACTGGTGCCGCTGACCCAGCTGGCGTTTCATCTCGGACTCTGGGGCACCTACATGCCCACCGGCACCGCACTGGCCCTGTTCAGTGCGCCGGCCATGATGAGCCTCCTCGGCTGGCACGGCTGGTGGGGCCTGCTCGGCGGATTCTCGGCGGCGATGGCGCTGTGGGTTTTTCTGCACGTGCCGCCGGAACACAAAGACCGCGATGTGCCCCCGGCCGCCGGTCGGGCGACGGCAGGCGATGCCTGGTGGCAGCGCCTGCGCCTGACCCTCAGCAGTTCGGGCCCGTGGCGCGTCGCGATCGCCTTTCTGCTGTATTCCAGCCAGTGGCTGGCGGTGATCGGCTTTCTGCCTTCGATCTACGCCCAGGCAGGGCTGAGCGGCCAGATGGCGGGCTCGCTGACGGCCCTGGCTTCACTGGTCAATATCACGGGCAATATCGCCGCGGGTCGCCTCTTGCATCGGGGCGTTTCGGCCCGGCACCTCTTGTACGTCGGCTTCGGCACCATGGGCGTCGCCACGTTTCTCGCCTTCGGCCAATTGACCAGCGAGGCGCCGGCCGTCCGCTACCTCGCGGTGCTGATGTTCTCTTCGGTCGGCGGCGTCATCCCCGGCACGCTGTTCTCGTTGGCGGTGCATGTGGCGCCGAGCGAGCGAACGGTGACGACGACGGTCGGCTGGATGCAGCAATGTTCGGCCACCGGGCAATTTCTCGGCCCGCCGCTGGTGGCATGGATGGCGAGTCAGGCCGGCGGCTGGCACTGGACCTGGGTCGCCACCGGAATCGCCTCGCTGACCGGCATGCTGCTGGCGCGGGGCGTCAATTTCACCCGGCACGCTTGACCTGCATTGCGCAGGGCGCAGCGCCGAGGTGCCGGCTTGCCGGTGAAAGTCGGCGCTGGCGGTACGGCGACCCAGGCGACGCAGCGCCCCGCATGCGCGTAAGATGTCGCCATTTCCATGGTCGCCGCCTTGCCGCAATGACCCGGCCCTTGCCGAGAAACCCCCATGCCTGATTCCCTCGTTCCACTGCTCGCGAAAGCATTCGATGCCCGCGCCGACCTCCTGCCGCGCCTGCATGCCGAGCAGACCGATGCCTACCGCCTGTTCCACGGCAGCGTCGAGGGCCATCCCGGCCTGACCATCGACCGCTACGGCGACCTGCTGCTGGTGCAGTGCTTCCACAGCCCGCTGGCGCCGGAAACGCTCGCCGCCGTCGAGGGCTTCTACGCCGCCCGGCTGCCGGGCCTGGTGCTGGTCTACAACGATCGCAGCCACGCCAATTCGCGCATCGGCAATCCGCTGCCGCCGGATCAGCTCGAAGCGGCAATGATGGCGCGCGAGATGCACGAGATGGGCGTCACCTACCGCATCGCCGGGCGCCACGCCGGGCAGGACCCATGGCTGTTCCTCGACCTGCGCGCGGCGCGGCGGCGGGTGATGCAGGAAGCGCCGGGCAGGTCGCTGCTCAACGTGTTCGCCTACACCTGCGGCGTCGGCGTCGCGGCGGCCAAGGCCGGGGCGCGCTTCGTCGTCAATGTCGATTTCGCCGACTCCAGCATCATGATCGGCAAGGAGAACGCGCGCCTCAACGATCTGCCGGTGCGCCCGCGCTTCGTCAAGTGCGACGCCTTCGCCGCGATGCGCCAGTACGCCGGCATCGGCCAGCCCGAGCGGGTGCGCGGCAAGGTCATGCCGCCCTTCCCCAAACTCGAGGCGCAAACCTTCGACCTGGTGTTCCTCGATCCGCCGCGCTACGCCAAGAGCCCTTTCGGCGTGGTGGACCTGATCAATGATTACGCTTCGGTGTTCAAGCCGGCGCTGCTGTGTACCACCGCCGGCGGCACGCTGATCTGCACCAACAATGTGGCCGACGTGAAGCGCGATGCCTGGCTCGACCAGTTGCAGCGCAGCGCCGCCAAGGCCGGCCGGCCGATCCGCGAGATGGAATGGATCATGCCGGAAGCCGACTTTCCGAGTTCCGACGGCCAGCCGCCGCTGAAGATCGCCCTGCTGCGAGTTTGAAGCAGGGAAGTTCGCAATGCACTTGAAGCAGAACGATGCAGCGACGATCTTCGACGTCACCGAGGAGGATTTCGAGGCAGCCGTGGTCGCCCGCTCGCAGCAGACGCCGGTGCTGGTCGATATCGGCGCCGACTGGTGCGCGCCCTGCCGCGTGCTGAGTCCGCTGCTGGACCGGCTGGCCAGGAGCTACGGGGGCGCCTTCCTGCTGGCCAACGTCGACGCCGACGAGAACATGCGCATCGCCGGAAGGCACAAGGTGAGGGGCTTTCCGACCGTGATCGCCTACAGCCGGGGCATCGAAATCGACCGCTTCCACAGCGCCCAGACCGAGGGTTTCCTGCGCAAATTCATCGACGGCGTGATCGAACGGCACGGCGCCGGAGAATAAGTACGGGCTTTTTGCCCCCGATTCTGCGATAATGCGCGGTTCTGCGGCCGAATGCTTACCTCCGGCCCGCCTTTCCCCTGAAATTTCCTGCCACACGCAGGCACGCCATGACCACCTCCCAAGAAAATATCCCCACCGGGTTCGATACCCTCGGGCTCGCAGCGCCATTGCTCGCAGCCCTCGCCGACGTCGGCTACGAAACCCCCTCCCCCATCCAGGCGGCCTGCATCCCGCCGCTGCTGGCAGGCCACGACCTGCTCGGCGAGGCGCAGACCGGCACCGGCAAGACCGCCGCTTTCGCCCTGCCTCTGCTGCAGAAGATCGACCTCAAGCGCGCCGTACCGCAGGCATTGATCCTGACGCCGACGCGCGAACTGGCGATCCAGGTCGCCGAGGCGCTGCAGAAATACGCCAAGCATCTGCCCGGCTTCCATGTGCTGCCGATCTATGGCGGGCAAAGCATGGTGGTGCAGCTGCGCGCGCTGTCGCGCGGCACCCACGTCATCGTCGGCACGCCCGGCCGCGTCATGGACCACCTCGAGCGCAAGAGCCTGGTGCTCAACAACCTGTCGATGCTGGTGCTGGACGAAGCCGACGAAATGTTGCGCATGGGCTTCATCGACGACGTCAAGTGGATCCTCGAACACACCCCGGCGGAGCGCCAGACGGCGCTCTTCTCCGCCACCATGCCGGACGTGATCCGCCGCGTGGCGCGCGAGCACCTGCGCGAGCCGCAGGAAATCAAGATCCGCTCGGCCACCTCCACCGTGGTCACCACCAGCCAGTCCTATTGCCAGACGCACACCGGGCAGAAGCTCGAAGCGCTGACGCGCATCCTCGAAGTGGAGGACGACTTCGACGCCGCCATCGTCTTCGTGCGCACCAAGACCGCCACCGTCGAGCTTGCCGACAAGCTGGAGGCGCGCGGCTATTCCGTGGCGGCCCTCAACGGCGACCTGACCCAGGGCCTGCGCGAGCAGGTGATCGAACGCCTCAAGGCCGGCACCATCGACATCGTGGTCGCCACCGACGTCGCCGCGCGCGGCCTAGACGTGGCGCGCATCAGCCACGTCATCAACTACGACGTGCCCTACGACACCGAAGCCTACGTGCATCGCATCGGCCGCACCGGCCGCGCCGGCCGCACCGGCCGCGCCATCCTGTTCCTGGCGCCGCGCGAGATGTACATGCTGAAGCTGATCGAGCGCGCGACCAAGCAGAAGATCACCGCACTGACCATGCCGACGCCGGGCGAAGTGGCCAATCGTCGCGTCGCGCAGTTCACGCAGCAGATCGTCGACATCATCAAGACCGAAAAGCTGGATTTCTTCTTCGACGTGGTGCGCCGCATCGAGGGCGAGCAGGACATCGCGGCGCGCGAGATCGCCGCCGCGCTGGCCTGGCTGGCCACGCGCGAGCGCCCGCTGCAGATGCCCGGCGCCAGCGATCATGCACCGCGCGAAGCTGCCTCGACTCCGGCCGCCCCGCGAAGCGTAAGCGCGGGCACGCAGAGCGCGCCCGCGCCGACTTTCGAGCGCAAGCCAAGGGCCAGCGCCAAGCCGGCCGAAGACTACCCGGCCGCCGAGCCGCGCCGCGAACGCCCGGCGAAGGAAGGCCGCAGCGACACCCCGGTCAAGCAACGCAGCTTCGCCGACGGCGCCACGATGCAACGCTATCGCATCGAGATCGGCCGCAACCAGGGCGTGCTGCCCAAGGAAATCGTCGGCGCCATCGCCAACGAAGCGGGCATCGCCGGCAAGGACATCGGCCAGATCAACCTGTTCGACGACTACAGTTCCGTGGAACTGCCGGCCAATCTGTCGGACGACCTGATGGACATCCTGCGCCGCATCCGGGTGCGCCAGTTCGCGCTGAAGACGCGCGTCATGGAGCCGGGCGAGTTCGTCGATACCCGTCCGCCGCGCCGTGCCGCGCCTGCCCGCGACGGCAAGAAGCCGGACTGGAAGAAGCCTGATGGCGCAAAGCCGGCGTGGAAGAAGCGGGAGCACTGAGCTCCTGTCATAGTTCGGAACTAGCAGGAGCTTTCATGGCCATCTACAGCCTTGGCGACCGCAAGCCCAGCCTCGGGCACGACGTCTGGATCGCGCCGAATGCGACCGTGATCGGCGACGTGCGGCTCGGCGACCATGCCAGCATCTGGTGGAATGCCGTGCTGCGCGGCGACAACGATGCGATCACCATCGGCGCCAACACCAATATCCAGGACGGCTCCGTGCTGCATGCGGATGAAGGCGTGCCGCTCACGCTGGGCGCCAACGTCACCGTCGGCCACCTGGTGATGCTGCACGGCTGCACCATCGGCGATGAATCGCTGATCGGCATCAAGTCAGTGATTCTCAACAAGGCGGTCATCGGCCGCCATTGCATCATCGGCGCCAACTCGCTCATCCCCGAAGGCAAGGTGATTCCCGAACGCTCGCTGGTGATGGGATCGCCGGGCAAGGTGGTGCGCCAGCTGAGCGACGCGGAAGTCGCCTTTCTGCATGGCGCCGCCCAGGGCTATGTGGCGAACGCCCTGCGCTACCGCACCGGACTGAAGCAGGAAGGCTGAGCTACCTCGCGGCGGCGGGCTTCGCCGCCGGCTTCAAGGCGGATGACGGCGCGGGCGACGGCGCCGACGAAGGTGCAGGCAGCGTCTTCTGCGGTACCTGGACGAAAATCTCGCCTTCCTTGATCATGCCCAGCTCATAGCGGGCGCGCTCTTCGATGGCCTCGTAACCCGACTTCAGATCGCGCACTTCGGCATCCAGCGCGGCATTGCGCTGTTCCAGCTTCTGATTGGTCTCGCGCTGCGCCTGCAGCTGGCGGTCGTAGTCCCAGACGCGGAGCCAGCCGCCCTTGCCCAGCCACAATGGATACTGCAGCAGGGCGATGAGGACGACCAGCACCAGCGTCGGCCACTTCATCGCAGCGTGCGCAGGCGGCCTACTTCCGCAGGTTGTAGAAGGCGTCGAGTCCGGGGTAGGCCGCCGTGTCGCCGAGATCCTCCTCGATGCGCAGCAGCTGGTTGTACTTGGCCATGCGATCCGAGCGCGAGAGCGAGCCGGTCTTGATCTGCATCGCGTTCAGCCCGACCGCGATGTCCGCAATGGTCGAATCCTCGGTTTCGCCCGAGCGATGCGAGATCACCGCGGTGTAGCCGGCGCGCTTGGCCATTTCGACCGCGGCAAAGGTTTCGGTCAGCGTGCCGATCTGGTTGATCTTGACCAGTATTGAATTGGCGATGCCCTGCTGGATGCCCTGCTTGAGTATCTTCGGATTGGTGACGAAGATGTCGTCGCCGACGATCTGCACCCGCTTGCCCAGCCGGTCCGTCAGCAGCTTCCAGCCCGGCCAGTCCCCTTCGGCCATGCCGTCCTCGATGCTGATGATCGGATAGCGGTCGGCCAGCGTCGCCAGATAGTCGGTGAAAGCTTCGGAGGTCAGTTCGAGTTTCTCCGAGGCGAGGATGTAGCGGCCGTCCTTGTAGAACTCGGAAGCGGCGCAATCCAGTCCCAGCACGACGTCCTGGCCGGGCGTGTAGCCGGCGGTTTCGATCGCCTTGAGGATCAGCTCGATGGCCTCGTCGTTGCCCGAAACGTTCGGCGCGAAGCCGCCCTCGTCGCCGACCGTGGTCGGGTAGCCCTTCTTGTCGACCAGTTTCTTCAGGTGATGAAAGACCTCGGCACCGCAACGCAGGGCCTCGCGGAAGCTGCTCGCGCCCACCGGCAGGATCATGAATTCCTGGATGTCGAGGTTGTTGTTGGCGTGCGCGCCGCCGTTGATCACGTTCATCATCGGCACCGGCATCTGCATCGGGCCCGAGCCGCCAAAATAGCGATACAGCGGCAGGCCGGCCTCCTCGGCAGCCGCCTTGGCCACCGCCATCGAGACGGCGAGAATCGCGTTGGCGCCGAGGCGCGACTTGTTGTCGGTGCCGTCGAGATCGATCAGGGCCATGTCGATGAAGGACTGCTCCTCGGCATCGAGCCCGATGATGGCTTCGGAAATCTCGGTATTGACGTTCTCTACTGCCTGCACCACGCCCTTGCCCAGAAAGCGGGCGGCATCGCCGTCGCGCAGTTCGATGGCCTCGCGCGAACCGGTGCTGGCGCCGGACGGCACGGCCGCGCGGCCCATGACGCCGGATTCGAGCAGGACGTCGGCCTCGACGGTGGGATTGCCGCGGGAGTCAAGAATCTCGCGGGCGACGACATCAACGATTGCACTCATGATTGTTTCCTCGTGTTTAACGTGAAATAACTCGTTCGGAGTGACGGGTGAGAGTCGAGCGAAGCGAGCTGATCAGAAGCCTCCCCGTGAGGGGAGGATGGGAGGGGCGGGCCTTCAATTCGCCTTTCGCGTGTTTCATCATCGGCGGGTGACTTTCACTGTCATGAGCGTTAGAGTCTGTACTCGAGCTGGAGCCTCTGCTGCAGTCGCTTGGCGTGCTTGAAC
>DAIOGL010000094.1:0-8878 GCA_036745235.1 Sulfuritalea sp. | reverse complement strand
CAACAACACCACCGGCATGACCGGCGGCCAGGCGACGCCGGCCTCGGGCCGCGACATTCACGGCGCGGAGGCGCCGCGCGTCGATCTGGCCAAGGTGGTCGAGGCGCTCGGCGTGCCCAACGAGCGGATCAAGGTGGTGGATCCCTACGAACTGCCGATCCTGTTCAAGACCGTGCGCGACGAAATCAAGATCGAGGGCCCTTCGGTGATCATCGCCCGCCGGCCCTGCGTGCTGATCGACGACTTCAAGCCCTTCCGCCCCTATCTGGTCGAGGAGGACAAGTGCACCGGCTGCGGCAACTGCCTCGAGGTCGGCTGCCCCGCGATCCACGTCACCCACCGCGAGAAGGTGATCAAGCCCTCCGGCAAGGAAGTCGAACTGGCCTTCGTCAATATCGACAACCAGGCCTGCACCGGCTGCGGCCTGTGCGTGCAGCCCTGCGCGCCGGACGCCATCCAGCACGTGCCGCGGCGCGACATTCCGATCCATATCGTCAAGACATGAGCCAGAACGAAATCACCAATATTCTCGTCTGCGGCATCGGCGGCCAGGGCGTCATGACGGCCACCGAGATTCTCGCCGAGGCCGCCATCGCCGAAGGACACGACGTCAAGAAGACCGAAGTGGCCGGCATGGCGCAGCGCGGCGGCGTAGTCACCTCGCATCTGCGCTTCGGCCGCAAGGTGCTCTCGCCGCAGATCGAGCCGGGCACGGTGCAGGTGCTGCTCGGCTTCGAAGGCGCCGAGGCGCTGCGCTGGTCGCACTACCTGCGGCCCGACGGCCTGGCGCTGGTGAACAACGCCAAGCTGGTACCGCCCGTGGTCGAACTCGGCCTGTTCGACTACCCCGAGGATCCAACCGGGCAGATGCGCGCCGCCGGGCGCCGCGTCGTCTCCTTCGACGCCATGTCGATCGCGCGCGACCTGGGCGAGATCCGGCTCGGCAATACCGTGATGCTCGGCGCCATCGCCGACTACCTGCCGTTCTCGCCGGACGTGCTGCTGGCATGCATCGTCAAGCGCTTTGCGCGCAAGGGCGAACAGGTGGTGGCGGCGAATCGCCAGGCATTCGCCGCAGGCCGCGAGGCGGTGGCCAAACAACTCGGTGGCGCTCCGGCGCACGCCTGACCAATCGTACAAGACCACACGGAACACTTCATGACTGCACGAATCATTGACGGCAATGCCCTCTCGGCGGAAATCCGCGGCCAGCTCGCCGAGCGCGCCGCCTTGCTCAAGTCCGTCGGCATCACGCCCTGCCTCGCCGTGATCCTGGTCGGCGAAGACCCCGCTTCCGCGGTCTATGTCCGCAACAAGGTTGCCGCCTGCGAAAAGGTCGGCATGCAGTCGCTGCGCGATGTCTATGCCGCCGACGTCGATCCGTCCCTGGTCTTCGAGCGCATCGCCGAGCTCAACGCCGACCCCTCGGTGCACGGCATCCTGGTGCAACTGCCGCTGCCGAAGCACTTCGATTCGGAGGCGGTGCTCGAGTCGATTTCGCCCGAGAAGGATGTCGACGGCTTCCACGCCGAAAACGTCGGCGCGCTGATGCAGGGCAACCCGCGCTTCATTCCCTGCACGCCCTACGGCGTCATGAAAATGCTGGAAAGCGCCAAGGTCCCTCTCAAGGGCGCCGAAGTCGTCATCGTCGGCCGCAGCAACATCGTCGGCAAGCCGATGGCCATGCTGCTGCTGGCGCAGAGCTGCACCGTCACCATTTGTCATTCGCAGTCGAAGGATCTGGCCTTCCACACTCGCCGCGCCGACATCCTGGTGGCAGCCGTCGGCCGCGCGAAGATGATCACCGGCGACATGATCAAGCCGGGCGCCACGGTAATCGACGTCGGCATCAACCGCACGCCGGAAGGCAAGCTGTGCGGCGACGTCGATTTCGAAACCGCAAAGGAAGTTGCCGGCGTCATCACCCCGGTGCCAGGCGGCGTCGGCCCGATGACCATCACCATGCTGCTGGCCAACACCCTCGAAGCGGCCGAAAGGTGCATCAAATGAAACCACTGGTCGGGATCGTCATGGGCTCGGATTCGGACTGGCCCGTCATGCAGGCGGCGGCGCAGATGCTGAAGGAATTCGGCGTGCCTTACGAGGCGCGCGTCGTCTCCGCCCACCGCACGCCCGACCTGCTGTTCGACTACGCTGCCGTGGCCCACGAACGCGACCTGCGGGCGATCATTGCCGGCGCGGGCGGGGCGGCGCATCTGCCCGGCATGCTGGCGGCGAAGACCATCGTGCCGGTGCTCGGCGTGCCGGTGCCGTCGAAGCACCTCAACGGCCTCGATTCCCTGCTGTCCATCGTGCAGATGCCGAAGGGCATTCCGGTCGCCACCTTCGCCATCGGCGAAGCCGGCGCCGCCAATGCCGCCCTTACCGCGATCGCCATCATCGCCACCGCCAACGACGACTACGGCCGCGAATTGGCGCGGAAGCTCGAGGATTTCCGCAGCCAACAGAGCCAGAAGGTGCTGGCGATGAAGCTGCCCGAGCTCTGATGGACATTGCGTCGATACGGGACTATTTCACGGGTCTGCAGCAGCGCATCGTCGGCGAACTCGAAGTCATCGAAGGCTCGCCCTTTCTGCGCGATGCCTGGGAGCGGCCGCAGGGGGGCGGCGGCATTTCCCGCCTGATCGAAGACGGCAAGGTTTTCGAGCGCGGCGGCGTCAATTTCTCGCACGTCAAGGGCGACCGGATGCCCGGCTCCGCCACCGCACATCGTCCCGAACTGGAGGGCCGCCGGTGGGAAGCCATGGGCGTCTCGCTGGTGCTGCATCCGCAGAACCCCTACTGCCCGACCTCGCACATGAACGTGCGCTTCTTCGTCGCCGAGAAGGAGGGCGAGGAGCCGGTGTGGTGGTTCGGCGGCGGCATGGACCTGACGCCCTACTACGGCTTCGAGGAAGACGCCCGGCACTTCCACCGCAGCTGCCGCGACGCGCTGGCACCCTTCGGCCCCGAAGTGCACGCGCGCTGCAAGAAATGGTGCGACGACTATTTCTTCCTCAAGCACCGCAACGAAGCGCGCGGCATCGGCGGCGTCTTCTTCGACGACCTCAACGAGGGTGGCTTCGACCGCTGCTTCGGCCTGACGAAGAGCGTCGGCGATCATTTCACCGCCGCCTACCTGCCGCTGATCGAACGCCGCAGCGCCCTGCCCTATGGCGAACGCGAGCGGGATTTCCAGGCCTACCGGCGCGGACGCTACGTCGAATTCAACCTGGTCTGGGACCGCGGCACGCTGTTCGGCCTGCAGTCGGGCGGCCGCACCGAGTCGATCCTGATGTCGCTGCCGCCCATCGTCAAATGGCGTTATTGCTGGGAACCCGCGGCAGGCACCGAGGAAGCCCGGCTCTACAGCGACTTCCTGCCGCCGCGCGACTGGCTCTAGCCCCGAACCGCCGTAGCGCCAGCGCCGACTTTCGCATGAGTCACCAATTCAATTTCTGCCCGAACTGCGCAACGCCCTTGCAGATGCTCTCGGCGATGGAGGACGGCGGCCCGAAGCTGCGGCTGCGCTGCCCGGCCTGCGAGTGGACCCATTGGAACAACCCGACGCCGGTACTCGCCGCGATCATCGAGATGGCGGACCGCGACGGTCAGGTGCTGCTGGCGCGCAATGCCGCATGGCAGGGCCGGATGTTCGCCCTGATCACCGGTTTCATGGAAGCCGGCGAGACGCCGCAGGACGGTATCGCCCGCGAGGTCCTCGAGGAAACCGGCCTGCGCATCGATGCGCCGAGCCTCGTCGGCGTCTACGACTTCCAGCGCATGAACCAGATCATCATCGCCTACCACGTGGTGGCGAGCGGCGAGATCGTGCTCTCGCCCGAACTGGCCGAATACCGGCTGTTCCGTCCCGAAGACCTCAAGTGCTGGCGCGCCGGAACGGGCTATGCGCTGGCCGACTGGCTCACCGCGCGAGGCATCGCGCCGAAGTGGATCGAACTGCCGCCGAGCCCTGAAGCGCCAGCGGGTCAGAGCACCGCCGCGGCACGATAGTGGCGTACCGCCAGCGCCGACTCTTCGAGCTGGTCGAGCAGTTGGGCGAGTTCGACATGGGCGGCGCGTGAGGGCGCGATGGCCAGCGCGGCTTCCAGATAACTCCTCGCCTTGCCCCACAACTGTTGCTGACGACACAGGCGGCCCAGGGTAAACAACAAGGCGCCGTCGCGCGGCACGCGCTGCAACCATTTCTCCGCCTGCGCGATGCGTCCGAGCACGTCACCGGCGGGCTCACCGGCCCGGCAGCAGTCGCCATAGGCCAGCACCAGACTGGTATCCCAGTGTTCGTCGAGGGCGTCCTCGATCACGCGTTGGGCCTCGCGGCAGTCGCCCGCTGCCATCAGCGCGCGAGCGGTCTCCAGCGCCAGCGAGGGCTCCGCGCGGTCGCTCTCGTCCAGTTCGCGCCAGTAGCGCATGAGCCCCGGAGGATCTTCGCGCAAACCGCGCAGGGCTTCGCGCACGGCGCGACTGCGGATCGGTGCAGCCTGTTCGGCAGTCAGCGCCTGATGTTTCTCCAATTGGCGCACCAGGCGCGCCACCTCGCGCCAGTTGCCCAGACCCTGTTCGGCGCGCAAGGAGAGGCGCATGGCGGCGATATGCCGCCCTTCAACCGCAGCGAACTGATGCAAGGCATCGCGAGCGTCCTCGAAGCGCCGCTCTTCCAGGGCAAATTCGGCTTCGGTCATCAGCCGGGCCGCCTGCAAGCCATTGCCGTCGTACGCGCGCATGCGCCTGCCCCATTCCGCCGTACGCTCCGCGTCGCGCAAGGCGTGTGCGGCGCGCCAGCCGGCCAGTGCCAGCATGCCCGCGCGCGTCTGTTCGGGCCAGGCTTTCTCGGCGCAACGCATGGCATGACCGTAGCGACCTTCCTGCAGCAGGCGCCAGGCATCGTGCAGAGCGAGCGCGGCCTTCTCCTGTCGCCGGCGGCGACGGAATTCCGCCACTGCGCGCGGCAGGCCGAGCGTGTGGCTGACGGCGCGCGCCAGCAGATAGACCACGAAGAAGCCGACGATCGACGCCAGCAGGAACAGGTTGAGCGAGATTTCCGCGCGCCACGGCGGCAGCACCAGCAGCACGTAGCCGTCGTTGTAGCGCGCGGCGAGGGCTAGGCCCACCGCCGCCGCAGCGAGAATCAGCAACCAGAGCACGGCACGCATGGCGAAAGCTACCGGGCCGCGCCCGCGCCCCGCTCGCGGGCGAACTTCAGATTGCGCAGGGCCGTGAGGGTTTCCGCCAGACCCGGCAGGTCGAAGCTGACATCGGTGGTCGCCAGCGTCTTCAAGGTGCCCTGCGCGGCCTGTACCGACTTGGCGCGACTGTCGAAGTAGCGATCGAGATGCTCGCGCGCCTGGCGGATCTCTTCGCGGAAGGTCTTGCCGTCGCGCTGCAGCAGCGCCAGGCGCGCATTGAGCAGGCGCAGCTTGAGGTTCTCGCGCAGGAAGAAACTCTGCGTCGGCGAGAGCAGTGCGGGGTCGTTCTGGTCGATGCGCTCGAGGCGCACCAGCTGCCTGAATTCCCGCCAGAGGTCGGCGCCCAGTTCGCGCCAGTAATCCACGCTTGCCGGCTTCGCCGGCGGTCCCGGCTTCGTCGTTTCCGTCCTGGGCCGCTGCTCATAGGCCAATGGCAAGCCGTCGATGACAGCCACCACGCTTTCAATCTTCAGCGACAGACCAGTGACGTTGGCGCCGGGCGTCGCCTTGAGACGCTCGATGTCGCGCGCGATGAGTTTTCTGGCGGGCAGAAATTGCGGCTGGACCGAGCGCGCAAGACGGGCGTCGGCGCCTTGCAGCGCAATCAGTGCCGCCTCGACGTTGCCGGCGAACTGCAGCTGCTGCATGGCGATGACCACTGCCTGCTCGACCTCCGCCAGCACGCGTTCATCGCGGGTGCTGGAGAGCTCCTGGTACATGGCTTCGAGCGCCAGGGCCTGACTCTGGGTTTCAGCCAGTTTCGCTTCGAGCGCGCCGACCTTGGCCTGCAAGGACGCCAGCGACTCCTGGTTCTGCCGCGCAACTGCGCGCCCTTCCTTGACCATCGAGTCGCCCTCGGCGAGGCGGCGTGCAAGTTCCTGCTGCAGGCTCGTGACCTGGATGCGGGTATCGGCCCATTGCGCAACGACCACCACAATCGCGACGACAAGCACGCGCACGGTCGGCCGGCGCCAGGCATCGCGCCAGCGGCCGGTGGCCGGTGTCGAATCAGTTTGAACTGGAGTTTCCATGAGAAGCGAAGTATTGCACGAGTCCGGCCATCAAGCCGTCATCGCCGGGTCCCGTCGCGATCACCTTGGTCAGGCCCAGGGCCTCGGCCTGTTCGGCAATGCGCAGATGCGGCACGAAGGCCGGCGTCTTCTTCAGCCATGCCTGGCCGAGACGACCGACCATGTCGAAAAAATTGCGCAGGCCCTCGCTGCTGGTGAGGGTCACGGCGTCGAGCCGACCCTCTTCCCAGAGCTTGAGCAGGGGCGCCGGGTCGAGCTGCGGTTGGCCGCGGCGATAGCAGGTCACGTACTCGATCGTGGCGCCGCGCGCCTTGAGCGTCTCACCCAGCAATTCGCGACCGCCGTCGCCGCGAAAGATGATCACGCGGCGGCCGCGCACGTCGATCAGCTCGGGGAGATCGAGCAAGGCTTCGGAATCGAAGCGCAGCGGCGGCGAGATGACGTCATGAATGCCATGGCGGGCAAGCTCGCGTTCGCTGCTCTTGCCCAGCGCCGCGACGCGCAGGGTGGCGGGCCACGAACGGCGTGAGAGGATGACGTTCAGCGCCCTCTCTATCGCGTTGGGGCTGACGAACACCGCAAGGTCGAAACCGTCGAGGCGAATCGCGACATCCAGCAGCGGTACGATATCTTCGACATCGCGAATTTCCAGCACCGGGTAGAGCACCGGAATGGCCCCCGCCTCGGTCAATGCCGTGGCGAAATGCGCCGCCTGCCCGGCCGGGCGCGTCACCACGACATGGCGGCCGGCCAAACTCATTGTCAGCTGCCGAGCGCTGCGAGAATTTCGGCGGCACCCTGCCTGCGCAGTTCGTCCGCCAATTTCAGACCGAGCGCTTCCGGATCGGCGGAACTGCCGCTGAGTTCGGCATGTGCCATGCGCTTGCCGTCGGGCGAGGCGACGAAACCGCGCAAACGGAGATTGCCCGCACGCATTTCGGCAAAGGCCCCCAGCGGGACTTCACAACTTCCTGCCAGCGCGCGCGATACTGCGCGCTCGGCGCGCACACAGGCGGCGGTATCCGGGTCATTGAGCGGCGCCACCCAGGCAGCCACCTCCGGGCGCGAAGCCAGCGCTTCGATGCCCAGCGCGCCCTGCCCCGCGGCGGGCAGCGAATCCTCGGCGGGCAGCACGGCGCGGATGCGATTGCCGAGGCCCAGGCGCGTGAGGCCCGCGGCGGCGAGAATGATCGCGTCGAACTGGCCTTCGTCGAGCTTGCGCAGGCGCGTATCGAGATTGCCGCGCAGGGGCGTCACGGCGAGCCAGGGATAACGTGCATGCAGCTGTGCCTCGCGGCGCAGGCTCGAGGTGCCGACCACGGCACCGGGCGGCATGTCCTCGAGGCTGGCGTACTTGCCCGACACCAGGGCATCCAGCGGGACTTCGCGCGGACCGATGGCAACCAGCGAGAACTCCGGCTCCATCTGCATCGGCACGTCTTTCATGGAGTGCACGGCGAGATCGGCCGCGCCGTTGAGCAGGGCGGCCTCCAGTTCCTTGACGAACAGGCCCTTGCCGCCAACCTTGGACAGGGGCCGGTCGAGAATCTGGTCGCCGCGAGTGGTCATGCCCGACAACTCGACCTGGCAGGCTGGATACAGTTGTTGCAGAAGGCTGCGCACATGCTCGGCCTGCCACAAGGCGAGCCGGGATTCGCGCGTGGCGATGACGATGCGCGCAGGCGGGGATGCAGGGGAAGGTGATGGGCTCACGAAACGACCGATCGAGGGAGAATGGAATGCCAGGAAAAGTACTGCCTGCCGGTCCGCCGCGGCGGTCCTGCAGCAACATGATTTTGCTGGAATTCTAGCAGCCTGGCGGGCTTTCGGCGCGGGATGCGCCGCAGTCAAACGGGATTTTCACGCGAAATGGCGCAAAAAAGCCACCCGCAGGCGGCCGTGGATTCAGCACCGAAAATCAGCCGGCGCTCGCCCGTGCCAGCGAGGCGCTCTCGACCCACCGCTTGATGCGATTGGCGTCACCGATGCGCGTCATCTTGCCCCAGGAGTCGAGCAGAACGATGATGGTCGGCTTGTTGTTGAGCCAGGCCTGCATCACCAGGCATTTGCCGGCCTCGTTGATGTAACCGGTCTTCGACAAGCCGATCTCCCAGGTCGGGCTCTTCACCAGCGTGTTGGTGTTGCGGAACTGCTGCGACCGGCCGGCGATGCTGAACTCGCCTTCGGACGTCGTCGAAAACTCGCGAATCAGCGGATACTGGTGTGCGGCATCGACCATTTTCGCCAGATCGCGCGGACTCGATACGTTGGCCGCGGTCAAGCCGGTCGGATCCTGAAACCGCGTATCGACCAGACCGAGCAACTGCGCCTTCTGGTTCATGGCGGCAACGAAAGCCTCCCGACCGCCGGGATAGTGGCGCGACAAGGCGGACGCCGCACGGTTTTCGGAAGACATCAGGGCCAGGCGCAGCATCTCCTCGCGGGCCAGACGGGTGCCGACCTTGAGGCGCGAACGCGTTCCCTTGAGGACATCGACATCTTCCTCGCCGATGGCCAGGGTTTCAGTGAGGTCGGGCTTGGCGTCGAGCACGACCATCGCCGTCATCAGCTTGGTGATCGACGCGATCGGCAGGACGGCGTTGGGATTCTTTTCGAACAGCACGGCGCCGGTGGCCTGAT
>DAIOGL010000093.1:3459-8957 GCA_036745235.1 Sulfuritalea sp. | reverse complement strand
TGAACGCACCCATCGCTTACCTGCACGAGACCGCCCCGGCCCCCGGCACGGCGGTGCCCGTCGCCCCGGGCATCGAATGGCTGTGCATGCCGCTGCCTTTTGCCCTGAACCACATCAACCTGTGGCTGCTGGAGGATGGCGACGGCCATGCGGCCGTCGATACCGGCTTCGCGCTGGATCCGATCAAGCAGGCCTGGGAGTCGGCGCTGGCCGGACGGCGGCTGACGCGCTGCATCGTCACCCATTGCCACCCCGACCATCTCGGCCTCGCCGCCTGGCTGGAAGAGAAGACCGGCGCCGGACTGTGGATCGCGCAGGGCGAATACCTCGCCGCGCACATGATCGTGGAACAGGTCGCCGGCTACTCGATCAGCTTCATGGTCGATTTCTTCCGCCGCCACGGCCTGGACCAGGCGCGCATCGACGGCCTCGTCGCGCGCGGCAACGGCTACAAGAAAGGGGTGCCGGCGATTCCGACCACCTACCGCCGCCTGTTTCCCGACCAGCTGCTGATGATCGGCAAGCACGAGTGGCGCACCATCGTCGGCCACGGCCACGCGCCGGAACACATGAGTTTGTATTGTGCGGAACTGGGCGTGCTGATTTCCGGCGACATGCTGCTGCCGCGCATCTCGACCAATATTTCGGTGACGGCCAGCACGCCGCATGCGGACCCGCTCGGCCTGTTCCTCGACTCCATTGACAAGTTTCGCGTGCTGCCGGAGGACACCCTGGTGCTGCCTTCGCATGGCCGGCCCTTCCGCGGCCTGCATGCCCGCGTCGAGCAGCTTCACGCCCACCATGCCGAGCGCTGCGCGGTGCTGGTCGAGGCCTGCCGCGGCCAGGCGAAGAGCGCCGCCGACCTGCTCGGCGTGCTGTTCGGCCGCGAGCTGCCCGACCCGCACCAGACCATGTTTGCCATGGGCGAAGCCATCGCCCATCTGAATTACCTCGAACACGCAGGAAGATTGCAGCGCATCGAAGAAAGCGGTCTTGTCCGTTACACCAGTTAACGCTCATGGCGCGGAGCGCCAACCACGGAAGATGAAACACGCGAAAAGCGAATTGAAGACCCGCCCCTCCCATCCTCCCCTCTCGGGAAGGCTACTGATTTGCTCGCTTCGCTCGGCTATCACAAGTCGCTCCGGACGAGTTGTTTCACGCTAAAAGAAGGAGTCACAATGTCTGCGCACGAACCCCAAGCCTTGCCCGATCCCAAGGAAATCGCCAAGACCTATGCCGAGGTTGCCCAGCGCGCCTCCGGCCTGATCGCCGACCACATGAAGCGCCAGATGAAGAAGGGCATCTCGGCGCCCAACGACGATCTCGGCATCGCGCAGGCCTTCATGGACATGATGGCCAAGATGCTGGCCAACCCCTACAAGCTGGCGCAGGCGCAGATGAACCTGATGTGGGACTACTTCTCGCTGTGGCAGCACTCGTCGATGCGCATGATGGGCATGGAAGGCGCGCCGGTGGCGCAGCCGAAGAAGGGCGACAAGCGCTTCGCCGACGCCCAATGGGAGGAGCATTTCCTGTTCGACTTCATCAAGCAGTCCTACCTGATCACCGCCCGCCACGTGCATGACAATGTCTGCTGCATCGAAGGCCTCGACGAGATCTCGCAGAAGAAAGTCAACTTCTTCACCCGCCAGTTCATCGACGCGCTGGCGCCCTCCAACTTCGCCGCAACCAACCCGGAAGTCCTGCGCGAGACGGTCAAGAGCCACGGCCAGAACCTGCTCAAGGGCTTCAACAACCTGCTGCGCGACATCGAGGAAGGCGACGGCCAGCTGCGCGTCAAGATGACCGATCCGTCGGCCTTCGAGATGGGCAAGAACGTCGCCTCGTCGCCGGGCAAGGTGATCTTCCAGAACGAGATGATCCAGCTGATCCAGTTCAATCCGAGCACCAAGGAACAGTACAAGCGGCCGCTGCTGATCATCCCGCCCTGGATCAACAAGTACTACATCCTCGACCTGCGCGAGAGCAATTCCTACATCAAGTGGGCGACCGACCAGGGCCACAGCGTGTTCGTCATCTCCTGGGTGAACCCGGACGCCAAGCTGGCGAAAAAGGGCTTCGACGATTACATGACCGAAGGCGCGCTGACCGCCATCGACGTGGTCTGCCAGCAGACCGGCGAGAAGGAAATCAACATGATCGGCTACTGCCTCGGCGGTACGCTGCTCGGTTCCACCATGGGCTACATGGCGGCCAAGAAGGACAAGCGCATCGCCTCGGCGACCTTCTTCGTCGCCCTGCTCGACTTCTCGATCCCGGGCGAGCTCGGCGTCTTCATCGACGAAGGCCAGGTCGCCAGCCTCGAAAAGAAAATGGAGGAACGCGGCTACCTCGAAGGCTCGGAGATGGGCACCACCTTCAACATGCTGCGCTCCAACGACCTGATCTGGACCTTCGTGGTCAACAACTACCTGATGGGCAAGGAACCCTTCCCCTTCGACCTGCTCTACTGGAATTCCGATTCCACGCGCATGCCCTACAAGATGCACAGCTACTACCTGCGCAACATGTACCTCAACAACCTGCTGCGCGAGCCGGGCGGCATCACCCTGCTCGACACGCCGATCGACCTGTCCAAGGTCAAGACGCCGTCCTACTTCATCTCGACCATCGAAGACCACATCGCGCCGTGGCGCAGCGTGTATCTGGGCTCCAAGGCGCTGGGCGGACCGGTACGATTTGCCCTGGGCGGCTCGGGCCACATCGCCGGCATCGTCAATCCGCCGTCGGCCAACAAGTACGGATTCTGGACCAACGATGCCCGCCCGGAAACGCCGGACGAGTGGTTCGAAGGCGCCAAGCAGCACGAAGGCTCGTGGTGGACCGATTGGCAGAAGTGGATCACCAAGCTCAACGCCGAAAAAGTGCCGGCGCGCGATCCGTCCAAGGGCAAGTTCAAGCCGCTGGAAGATGCGCCCGGGTCCTTCGTCAAGTTCCGCCTCGACACGCAGAAGAAGACGAAGAAGTGAGGAACGCGTGAGCGGCGTTCCACCGGAACCCGCAACGGGCGCCGGGTCGCAAGATCCGGCGCCCGTTTTTTCCTGCGCCTCGCCGCGGCGCGTGGTGCTCGACACCAACGTGCTGGTCTCGCTCTACGTGTTCGACGACAGCCGCTTCGCGCCGCTGCGGGCCAGGATCGAAAGCGGCGAGTGGCAGGCGATCAGCAACGAGGCCTGCTTCGAGGAGTTCCGCCGCGTGCTGGCCTACTCCATGTTCGCCCTGACGGAAGAGCGGCAGCAAGCCGCGCTGGCCGCCTACGACAGCGTCGTCAGGCGATTTGCGGGGCCGCCGCCGGTCGCCGCCACAGCCTTGCCGCGCTGCGCCGACCGCGACGACCAGAAATTTCTCGAGCTCGCCCGCGACGCCGCAGCCGACTGGCTGGTGACGGCCGACAAGGCCCTGCTGAAACTGGCGCGCCGCGACCGGCTGCGCGGCCTGTTTCGCATTCTCACGCCGGAGAGGGCGCTGACCGACGTGTGACGGCTGCCGCGGGTCGCGGAAAGTCGGCGCCGGCGACACGGCGACACGCGGACGGCTGGCAGCGGCATCTCGCCTGTCGATCATGCGACGCCATGCGCCAGGCGCTTAAGCCGGCGTTAACAACCGCCGCGCACAATCGAACCGTATGCGGGGCGACCGGGCGTCGCGAGGATCGGGAAACGAGTCGCGACCCTGTGCCCGGCGCGGCCGCATGGAGTCCCACCATTGCGAAAGGACACAGCATGCACAAGCATCTCCCCCTCATCGGGCTTCTCGGCCTGGTCGCCCTTCATGCTGCAGCCGCGGAAGTGCAGGCACCCACCTGCGAGCAGCTCAGGGAGCAGATCCGGTCGCACACCGGCGTGTCGTCGAAGGCCGATATCGAGTTGCTGCAGAAGCTTTCGGGGCGGCAGGAATGCCGGTTCTCGGCGGCCGAAATCTACCGGGCCGCATACGGCGACAAGCCGATGCCGGAGAGCGAATCCCGATCGCATCGGAAGCATCGTCACGACGACGACGATTGAGCGCCACTGACCTGTCCCGCGATACCGCCCGACCGCGCGGTCGGCGACAAAAAAACGGGCGCCACGAGGGCGCCCGAATGAAGACCGCAGGGGAGGGAGGCCGCCGCGGTCGCCCCCTTCGTTGCGAAGGGGGCAGGGAGTGGATCAGTTGTGGTAGGCCGACTCGCCGTGCGAGGTGATGTCGAGACCCTCGCGCTCTTCGTCTTCCGGCACGCGCAGGCCGATGACGATATCCACGATCTTGTAGCAGACGAAAGCCACGATTCCGGACCAGACCAGGGTCACGCCGACGCCGGTGGCCTGGATGACGACCTGACCCATGATGTCGTAGTTGTCCGCCACCTTGTTCGCCACGTAGTCGTAGATGCCCGTGCCGCCGAGACTGGGAGCCGCGAACACGCCGGTGAGAATGGCACCGAGGGTGCCGCCGACGCCATGCACGCCGAACACGTCGAGCGAGTCATCTGCCCCGAGCATCTTCTTCAGGCCATTGACGCCCCACAGGCAGATCACGCCGGCCGCGAGGCCAATCGCGAGCGCGCCGACGACGCCGACGAAACCGGCCGCCGGAGTGATCGCCACCAGACCGGCCACCGCACCGGAGGCTGCACCCAGCATCGAAGGCTTGCCCTTGATCAGCCACTCCGCCACCATCCAGGAGGTCGCCGCCATCGCGGTTGCCAGCCAGGTATTGATGAAGGCCAGGGCCGCCGTACCGTTGGCTTCGAGCGCGGAACCGGCGTTGAAGCCGAACCAGCCGAACCACAGCAGCGAGGCGCCCATCATGGTCATGGTCAGCGAGTGCGGCGCCATCGAATCCTTGCCGTAGCCGACCCGCTTGCCCAGCAGGTAGGCACCGACCAGGCCGGCGATGGCGGCGTTGATATGCACCACGGTGCCGCCGGCGAAGTCGAGCGCGCCCTTCTGGAACATGTAGCCCGCCGTCGCCGTAAGCTTGTCCGCCGCTTCGGCGCTGACGTAGCCATCCGGACCCGCCCAGTACCAGACCATGTGCGTGATCGGCAGGTAGCTGAAGGTGAACCACAGCACCATGAACAGCAGCACCGCGGAGAACTTGATGCGCTCGGCGAAGGCGCCGACGATCAGGCCGCAGGTGATGGCCGCGAAGGCGCCCTGGAAGGCCACGAAGATGAACTCGGAGACCACGATGCCCTTGCTGAAGGTGGCGGCGACAGAATCCGGCGTGATGCCTTTCAGAAACAGCTTGTCGAGGCTGCCGAAGAAGGCGTTCCCCTCACTGAAGGCCACGCTGTAGCCATAGACCGCCCACAGCACGCTGATCACCGAGAAGGTGACGAACACCTGCATCAGCACCGACAGCATGTTCTTGCTGCGCACCAGGCCGCCGTAGAACAGCGCAAGGCCGGGAATGCTCATCAGGATCACGAGCGCGGTGGACACCATCAGCCAGGCATTGTCGCCCTTGTTCGGCACCGGGGTTGGCGCCGC
>DAIOGL010000093.1:1306-3359 GCA_036745235.1 Sulfuritalea sp. | reverse complement strand
AATGCCGTCAGCAGGATGGCTAGATACTTTTTCATTTCGGCTCTCCCTTAAAGGGCTTCCTCACCGGTTTCACCGGTGCGGATGCGGATGACTTGTTCAACGTCGAAGACGAAAATCTTGCCGTCGCCGATCTTGCCGGTGCTGGCGGATTTTTCGATGCATTCGATGACCTGGTCGAGCAGGTCGTCGCGGATGGCGGCTTCGACCTTGACCTTGGGCAGAAAATCGACGACGTATTCGGCGCCGCGGTAGAGCTCGGTGTGACCCTTCTGCCGGCCGAATCCCTTGACCTCGGTAACGGTGATCCCCTGCACGCCGACGGCAGCAAGAGCCTCGCGTACCTCGTCAAGCTTGAATGGCTTGATGATGGCGGTGACGAGTTTCATGGTTGTTTCCTTTATGAATTGAAGGTTGGGGAAGCTTTTGTCCCGCCGGCGCCGGCCGGGTCGACGGCGGGACTTTCAAGCAAATATCAGAACGTCTTCTTGAACGTCAGCACCGCGACGCCTTTGGATACGTCGCGGAAGCCGGTGGTCGAACCGACGCCGGAAACGAAGTTGGTATCGGCCCAGCAATACGGATTCGTGCCGCCGGCGGCGTTGCAGGTGCCCTTGGTATTGGCGGCCGAATAGGTCAGCCCGAAGACGCCGAAACCGACATCCTTGGTCACGCCGAGATTCCAGTCCGTGTAATCGGCGGTCGCGTACACCGCGTTCGAATAGTTCTTGACCTTCTGCGAGCCGACGTGCCCGCTCACACCCCAACCCTCGCCGAGGTCATAACTGCCGTTCAGTTCCAGATAGTTGGAGCCCCGGGTATTTTCATTGAAGCCGGCGCCGCCGCCCCAGCCGATGAAGCCGGCAGAGATCACGTGCGAGTACTTCAGGGTCAGCCACTTGTAGCCGAGCGCGCCATAGACCTCGCTGGTGTTGGGATTGAGGTTGACGCCGGGGATGGCAGCCCCCTTGCCGGGATAGGTATAGGCAATCAGGCCGATGTCGTAGTTCCAGTCGCCGCCGGCGAAGGCGTTCTTGTAGCCGCCGTAGAAGTCGACTTCGGTATTGCCCTTGCCGTAGGCGTCCTTGACCCAGGTGATCGTCGATCCCCAGATACCTGCATACAGGCCGCTGGCGTGCGCGTAATCCACACCGCCCTGCAGAGCGGCGGACCCATGAGTCTGGCTTACGCCACGGAACAGGTAGTCCGAAACCACGCCGATGTTCGGCGTGAAGGTGTGCGTCGGAGTCGGTGCCGCATCGGCGGCGAGCACCAGGGCAGGGGCGGCCAAAGCCGTTGCCACGGCGGCAGCGATCAGGGTCTTGTTCATGTTGAGGCTCCTTGAGAAGAAAATAGAAAACTACGGGCCTTCTAATGCAGAGACCGTGCCACCCATTTTTAGTCTTTTATAATCAACGCGATGAGCAGGCGATTCGGCGGCAGGGGGAAGCGGGCGCACCAAGCCGGACGCGAAACCTTCGCCCGCCGCACCGCTCTGGTGCGATGCCATCGCACCGCTGAGGTCGGGTGCGGCGCTGTGCTAGACTTTTGCTTGCGGCCGCTGCGCGCAACGCCGATGGGGCCGGCGTTGGCCTCTACTGAAACTCCGTTTTCGCATTCAGGCAGGAAAATCCATCCACCATGCTCAATCCCAAATTGCTCGATGAAATGTCCGCTCGCGTGTCCTCCCTGTTGGCGGCGACGCCGGCCGGCGACGTCGAGAAGAACATGCGCGCCGCGCTCGCCGGCCTGTTCGCCAAGCTGGATCTGGTGACCCGCGAAGAGTTCGACGTGCAGCGCGAAGTTCTGCTGCGCACGCGGGAGAAGCTCGCGGCGCTCGAAGCGCGCGTCGGTGAACTGGAAGCGCGCACGCAGCCAATCCTGCCGACCGCCGGCCAGTAAGGCCGCCCATGGCGCTCGCAGTTCTCCGCTCGCGGGCGCTGGCGGGTCTCGCCGCCCCGGAAGTTACCGTCGAAGTTCACCTCGCGTCCGGCCTGCCGTCATTCACCCTGGTCGGCCTGCCCGATACCGAAGTCAAGGAAGCGCGCGACCGGGT
>DAIOGL010000093.1:0-1206 GCA_036745235.1 Sulfuritalea sp. | reverse complement strand
ATGTGCGCCGCGATCCGCCACGAAGCCGGACCGCAGAACCCCGCGCGCGCCTTCGTGCTGCCCCTGGCGAGCGCCCCCGAAGCCGCGCTGATCGATGGCATGAGCATCCTGCCGGCGCAGAACCTGCTGCAGGTCTGCGCCCACCTTGCCGGACGCGAAAGCCTCGCACCCTTCGCCGTGTCGCCGGCGCCGACTCTTGCGCATTACCCCGATCTGGCGGAAGTCAAAGGCCAGGCGCAGGCCAAGCGCGCGCTGGAAGTCGCCGCGGCAGGCGGGCATTCAATCCTGATGAGCGGCCCGCCGGGCGCCGGCAAGTCGATGCTGGCGCAGCGCCTGCCGGGCCTGCTGCCGCCGATGACGGCAGCCGAGGCGCTGGAGTCCGCCGCCGTGCATTCGCTGGCGGGCAATTTCAAGATGGCCAACTGGAACCAGCGCCCGTTTCGCGCCCCGCATCATTCCGCCTCCAGTGCCGCACTGGTCGGCGGCGGCGGCACGCCGCGTCCGGGCGAGATTTCGCTGGCGCACAACGGCACGCTGTTCCTCGACGAACTGCCCGAGTTCCAGCGCGGCGTGCTCGAGGCCCTGCGCGAGCCGCTCGAAACCGGACAGATCAACATTGCCCGCGCCGCGCGCCGCGCCGAATTTCCTGCGCGTTTTCAACTGGTGGCGGCGATGAATCCCTGCCCCTGCGGCTGGCTCGGCCATCCCGCCGGCAAGTGCCGCTGCACCCCGGACCAGGTCGCCCGCTATCGCGGCAAGCTGTCGGGGCCGCTGCTCGACCGCATCGACCTGATGCTCGATGTGCCCGCCGTCGCCGAAGCCGACCTTGCCGCCCGCGGCGACGGCGAATCCTCGGCGACGGTGCGCGATCGGGTCACGGCGGCGCGCGCGGTGCAGATCGAACGCCAGGGCAAGCCCAATGCGCGGCTCAGCCCCGACGAAGTCGACCGCCACGCGCGGCCCGACGAAGCCGGCGCGCAATTGCTGAAGCAGGCCATGACGCGCCTGTCGCTCACCGCGCGGGCTTATCATCGCATCCTGAAAGTGGCCCGCAGCGTTGCCGATCTGGCCGGCAGCGAGCAGATCAGCTCGGCGCACGTGGCCGAAGCCATTCACTACCGGCGCGGACTCGCCGATTGACGAAATAAAGCGATACCGTTCGCCCTGAGCCTGTCGAAGGGCCCTTCGACAGGCTCAGGGCGAACG
>DAIOGL010000092.1:7287-8979 GCA_036745235.1 Sulfuritalea sp. | reverse complement strand
CCGCTGGAAGACACGGCGAAGGTGCTGCGCGAGATCTCTGCCGAGATTGCCCAGGTCGAGGAGGTCGCCGACTACCAGGCCTATGCCGGTACCGCCAGTCCGATCAACTTCAACGGCCTGGTGCGCCAGTACTACCTGCGCAGCGCGCCGGAAATGGGCGACATCCAGGTGAACCTGGTGGACAAGAAGCACCGCCATCGCCAGAGCCACGAGATCGCCGTTTCGGTGCGCGAGCGGGTGGTTGCCGTGGCGCTGAAGCATGGCGGCAATGCCAAGGTAGTCGAAGTGCCGCCCGGGCCGCCGGTGATGTCGCCGATCGTCGCGGAAATCTACGGCCCCGATTACGGCGGCCAGATCGCGGTGGCCAAGCAGGTGCGCGCGGCCTTCGAGAGGACGGCGGACATCATCGGAGTCGACGACACCGTGGATGAAGATGCCGAGAAGCTTGTGCTGCGAGTCTCCCAGGCCAAGGCGGCGCTGCTCGGCGTGGCGCAGAAGGACATCGTCGATGTCGTCCGTCTCGGATTGTCCGGCGAAGACGTGACGCCGGTGCATGACGGCGACGCGAAGTACGAAATTCCGGTGCGCATCGTCCTCCCTGCCGAGCGCCAGAACAGCATCGACCAGTTGCTCAAGCTCAAGGTGCGCGGCCGTGAAGGACAGATGGTGCCGGTATCCGAGGTGGTGGAGATCAAGCAGACGCTGCGCGAGAAGGTGATCTACCACAAGGATCTGCTGCCGGTCGTGTACGTCACCGCCGACATGGGCGGCAAGCTGGACTCGCCGCTCTACGGCATGTTCGACATCCGCAACAAGCTGGCCGGCATCGCCCTGCCCCAGGGCGGCACGCTGGGCGAGTATTTCATCAAGCAACCCAGGGATCCCTACGCCCAATACTCGCTGAAGTGGGACGGCGAATGGCAGGTGACCTACGAGACCTTCCGCGACATGGGCGCGGCCTACGCGGTCGGCCTGATCCTGATCTACCTTCTGGTGGTGGCGCAGTTCAAGAGCTACCTGGTTCCGCTCATCATCATGGCGCCGATTCCGCTGACCATCATCGGCGTCATGCCGGGCCATGCGTTGTTCGGTGCCCAATACACGGCGACCTCGATGATCGGCATGATCGCGCTGGCCGGCATCATCGTGCGCAATTCGATCCTGCTGGTCGACTTCATCAACGAGCAGGTCGCCGACGGCATGGACTTCGCCGAAGCCGTGATCCAGGCTGCTGCGATCCGGGCCAAGCCGATCGTGCTGACCGGGCTTGCCGCCATGCTCGGCGCGCTGTTCATCGTCGATGATCCGATCTTCGCCGGCCTCGCGCTGTCGCTGATCTTCGGCATTTTCGTGTCCACCATGCTGACGCTGGTGGTGATTCCGGTTCTGTACTACGCGGCGATGAAGAATCGCATCAGACAGGCATAACCCCCCATTTTTTTCTCAGGAGCATTTCGCATGACCGTAAATCAATTCGTTCGCATCATTGCCGGCTTTTTCATCATGACCTCGCTCGTCCTGGCACACGCCAGCGGGCAGGTCGACATGAGCAAGCTTTCCTGGCTGTGGTTCACCGCCTTCGTCGGCGCCAACCTGTTCCAGAGCGGCTTCACCAAGTTCTGTCCGCTGGACATGATCCTGAAGAAGCTGGGTGTCAAGGAATCCGCCGGCAACAGCTGCGCCTGAACCCTC
>DAIOGL010000092.1:0-7187 GCA_036745235.1 Sulfuritalea sp. | reverse complement strand
CCTGAAGAAGCTGGGTGTCAAGGAATCCGCCGGCAACAGCTGCGCCTGAACCCTCGGGGACGGCGACGAATCGCCGTCCCGCCAGCGCCGACTCCCGAGGCTGGTCTCAGCCGAACAGCCGCGCCAGTTCCGCTCCGGGTGAGGGCGCGCGCATGAAGGCCTCGCCCACAAGGAAGGCATGCACGCCATTGGCACGCATCAGGCCGACGTCGGCTGGCGCGTGGATGCCCGACTCGGTTACCACGATGCGCCCGGCCGGAATGCGGCCTAGTTGCGACAGCGTGGTATCGAGGCTCACGTCGAAAGTACGCAGGTTGCGGTTGTTGATGCCGATCAGCGGCGTCGTCAACTGCAGCGCCACGTCGAGTTCGGCGGCGTCGTGGCATTCGACCAGCACCGCCATGCCCAGAGCGTGGGCGATGGCTTCCATCTCCCGCATCTGCGGCAGCGACAATGCGGCGACGATCAACAGGATGGCATCGGCGCCCATCGCGCGGGCTTCGTACACCTGATAGGGATCGACCAGGAAATCCTTGCGCAGCACGGGCAGGGAGCAGGCATTTCGCGCCTCGCGCAGGTAGACCTCCGAGCCCTGAAAAAACTGGCGGTCGGTCAATACCGAAAGGCAGGCCGCACCGTGCTTCTCGTAATCGGCCGCAATTTCGGCGGGGCGAAAATCCGCGCGGATCACGCCCTTCGACGGGCTGGCCTTCTTGATTTCGGCAATGATCGCCGTATCACCAGCGCCGACTCTTGCCCGTATGGCACCAACGAAATCGCGCGCCGCCGGCTGCGCTTCGGCCTCGGCACGGACGACATTCATCGGCTTGCTCGCCGACGCCGCCGCGACTTCCTCGCGTTTGACGCCGAGGATCTTCTTGAGAATGTCCGACATCAGGCGAACTTGCGGGTGAAGTTGATGAAGTCGTCGAGCTTCTTGCGCGCCGCGCCACTGGCGATGGTTTCGCGCGCCCTGGCGATGCCGTCGCCGATCGAGTCGACGAGGTTGGCCGTGTAGAGCGCGGCGCCGGCGTTCAGCGTGACGATCTCGCGCGGCGTGCCGGGCTTGTTCTCCAGCGCTTCGAGCAGCATGGCCCTGGACTCGGCGGCGTCGGCAACGCGCAGGCCGCGGTTGGACATCATGGCCAGGCCGTAGTCTTCGGGATGGATCTCGTATTCGGTGATCTGGCCGTTCTTCAGTTCGCCGACCAGGGTGGCGGCGCCGAGCGAGATTTCGTCCATGCCGTCCTTGCCCCAGACGACCATGACGTGATCGGCGCCGAGTTGCTTCATGACGCGCACCTGGATGCCGACGAGGTCGGGATGGAAGACGCCCATCAGGGTGTTCGGCGCGCCGGCCGGGTTGGTCAGCGGCCCGAGGATGTTGAATATCGTGCGTACGCCCATTTCGCGGCGCACCGGGGCGACGTTCTTCATCGCCGGGTGGTGGTTGGGCGCGAACATGAAGCCGCAGCCGATCGCCTCGATGCATGCGCCGACCTGCTCGGGCTTGAGCATGATATTGGCGCCAAGGGATTCCAGCACGTCGGCCGACCCGGACTTCGACGACACGCTGCGGTTGCCGTGCTTGGCCACCGTGGCGCCCGCCGCGGTGGCGACGAACATCGTCGCCGTGGAGATGTTGAAGGTGTGCGCGCCGTCGCCGCCGGTGCCGACGATGTCGACAAAATGCGGGTTGTGCGGCGTCACGACCTTGGTCGACAGTTCGCGCATGACCATCGCCGCGGCGGAGATCTCGCCGATGGTTTCCTTCTTGACGCGCAGGCCGGTGAGGATCGCGGCGACCATCAGCGGCGAGATTTCGCCCTGCATGATCTGCCGCATCAGGTGCAGCATCTCGTCGTGGAAGATTTCGCGGTGTTCGATGGTGCGCTGGAGCGCTTCCTGGGGGGTGATCATTTCGTGCCTTTCAAGAAATTGGCGAGCAGCTCGTGGCCGCATTCGGTGAGTATCGATTCGGGATGGAACTGCACGCCTTCCACATTCAGCTCGCGGTGGCGCACGCCCATGATCTCGCCATCCTCGGTCCATGCCGTCACTTCGAGGCAGGCCGGCAGCGTCTCGCGCCGGATCGCCAGCGAATGGTAGCGGGTCACGGTCAGCGGATTCGGCAGTCCGGCGAAGACGCCCTTGCCCTCGTGAATGACGGGCGAGGTCTTGCCGTGCATGAGTTGCTTGGCATGCACGATCTCGCCGCCGAAGGCCGCGCCGATGCACTGGTGGCCGAGGCAGACGCCGAGCAACGGGATCTTGCCGGCAAACTCCCGGATCGCCGCCACCGAGATGCCGGCTTGCGCCGGCGAGCACGGCCCGGGGGAAACGACGATGCGGGCCGGATTCATCGCCGCGATTTCCTTGAGGGTGATCGCGTCGTTGCGGAACACCTTGACGTCCTCGCCGAGTTCGCCGAAGTACTGCACCAGGTTGTAGGTGAAGCTGTCGTAGTTGTCGATCATCAGCAGCATGGCAGCCTCCTATTCGAAACGCGTGTCGAGGCCGGCTTCGGCCATCTCGGCGGCGCGCAGTTGCGCCCGCGCCTTGTTCAGCGTTTCCTGCCATTCCGAATCGGGGTCGGAATCGGCGACGATGCCCGCGCCGGCCTGGACGTGGATCTGCCCGTCCTTGATGACGGCGGTGCGGATCGCGATGGCGAGATCCATGTCGCCGTTGAAGCCGAGGTAGCCGACGCTGCCGGCGTAGATGCCGCGCTTGGAAGGTTCCAGCTCGTCGATGATCTCCATGGCCCGCACCTTCGGCGCGCCGGACACCGTGCCGGCAGGGAAGGTGGCCTTGAGCACGCCGGGCGCGCCTTCGTCGTCCTTCAGTTCGGCCTCGACGTTGGAGACGATGTGCATCACATGCGAGTAGCGTTCGATGATGAACTGGTCGGTGACCTTGACCGTGCCGGTCTTGGCGACGCGGCCGATGTCGTTGCGGCCGAGGTCGAGCAGCATCAGGTGCTCGGCGCGCTCCTTCGGATCGGCCAGCAGGTCGGCGGCCAGCGCCTCGTCTTCGGCGGCGGTGGCGCCGCGCTTGCGCGTGCCGGCGATGGGCCGCACCGTGACGCGCTTTTGCCCGTCCTGGTGTTCGAGGCGCACCAGAATTTCCGGCGAAGCGCCGACGACGTGGAAATCCTCGAAGTTGAAATAGAACATGTAGGGCGAGGGATTCAGCGTACGCAGCGCGCGGTAGAGCGCCAGCGGGCTCGCCGCATAGGGCTTGCTCATGCGCTGCGACAGCACCACCTGCATGATGTCGCCATCGACGATGTACTGCTTGGCGCGGCGCACCGCGGCCTTGAAGGCTTCCTCGCCGAATTCGGAGACCGCGGGCGCGGAACTCGCTTGCGCTTCGGGCGGAATCGTCACGGGGGCACGCAGCTTGCCGAGCAGTTCCCGCAGGCGTGCCTGGGCCTGCTTCCACGCGCCCGGGAAGCCCGGTTCGGCATAGACCACGAGGGTCAGCTTGCCCGAGAGGTTGTCGACGATTGCGATTTCCTCGGAGAGCAGCAGCAGGATGTCGGGCACGCCGAGCGGATCGGGCAGCTTCCTTTGCGCCAGCTTCGTCTCGATGTAGCGCACGGTGTCGTAGCCGAAGGCGCCGACGAGGCCGCCGCAAAAACGCGGCAGGCCGGGCAGGTCGGGCACCTTGAAGCGGGACATGAACTCGCTGATGTAGCTCATCGGGTTGGTGTGGTCGCGCCGCTCGGCGACGCGATTGCCGGTGAGCAGCATGATCGCGCCGTCCACCACGGCGATGCGCGTGCTGGCGGCGAGGCCGATGAAGGAATAGCGGCCGAAGCGCTCGCCGCCCTGCACCGATTCGAGCAGGTAGGAGTAGGGATCGTTGGCCAGCTTGAGGTAGATCGACAGCGGAGTGTCGAGGTCGGCGAAGGTTTCGAGCGTCACCGGGATGCGGTTATAGCCCTCGGCGGCGAGCCGGTTGAAATCGCTCTCGTTGATTGGGGTCATGGGGAAGCTCCACAAATACGGGTACTGCAAGGACAGATGCGCGGGCTAGTCAGCTCCGGCGCGAGGGAAATCGGCGCTCGATGGCGCGGGCGTTCAGGCCCGCCAGGGCCAGGCCTCCGCCCCGAGGGCGTGTTTCCTTGTCATTTGCAGATTGCGGTGGAGCATGGGTTCAGGCAATTTTCCGATAGTCGGCGCTGGCGATACGGCGCGCAGCCTCAGCCAGCGACGTGACTATAGCATCGCAGTCGATTCCTTGCACGTCCTCGCCTTCGTTGTAGCCGTAGGGCACGATGAACACCGGGCAGCCGGCGGCGCGCGCCGCGACCGCGTCGTGATGCGAGTCGCCGATGTGCAGGTTCTCCGCCGGCGAGGTTCCCATGCGTTCGCAGGCATGCAGCAGCTGCGCCGGGTGCGGCTTCTTGTGCGGCAGGCTGTCGCCCGAGACGGCGAACTCGAACCAGGAGGCAAGCTGCGTGGCGACCAGCAACGGTTCGGTGAACGCCGCTGCCTTGTTGGTGATCACGGCCATCGGCAGGCCTGCCGCGCGCAGCGCCCGCAGGCCTTCCAGCACGCCGGGGAAGAGCTTCGAGCGGCGGCCGTTCTCGATCGCGTAATGGCGGCGGAACATCGCCTGCGCCTGCGCCACCGCTTCGGCGTCCAGGTCCGGCAGGCAGCGTTCGACCAGTTTCGGGATGCCGCGGCCGATGAAGCCGGCGATGGTGTCGATGTCGTATTCAGGCCGCCCCAGTTCGCGCAGCATGGCGTTGGCCGCGGCGGCGAGGTCGGGGACGGTGTCGAGCAGGGTGCCATCGAGATCGATGGTGACGGAGCGGATCGGTTTCATCGATGAAACGATACCATGGGGCGTGGGCGCTAGCGGCAAGGTGGCTGGATGGCGCTATAGCGCGGTTTTATGTCCCCGCGGAACGTGGGGACGGTATCCCGGTGACGGTGGGACTCGCAGCAGGGTTTCATTCTGGATGTCCGCCCGGCCTTGCTCTGATTCCAAGGAACTCGCGACGTCGCATGCGGGATTCGGTCGAGTATTCGTCCATATATGAAGCTTCACATAAGACCGAGCGAAAGGCAGAGGCCAAATGCCGTCAGACGGCAGCTCGCGGATCAGAAATCTGTCATATCCCATGACCGCGTCATCAGACCGGAATGGGCACGCAGCGGTCGAACACGAGCACTCGCAGTCATCGTCTACCGGCATCGCTGCGAGTAGCGCGTCCTTCCTAACTCACCTGCGACAGAAAGGCCCCCAACCGCTGGTCGGTGGTCAGGATATGGGCGGTTAGCCAGCGCTCCAGGAACACGATCTGCTCGTCGGCCACGCGCTGGCCCTTCTGCAGCAGTTGCAGTTGCAGCTCGCGCGCGGCTTCGATCAGCTCGCGGTGCGCGGCCTTGTGTTCCTCGATGCCCTCGTAGCGATGCTTGAGCATCAGGCGCTCCTCGTGGCTGAAATGCCAGACCGTGCAGTTGATCAGCTCTTCCAGCGTCGCCGCGAGGTATTCGGGCGATTCGCCGCCCGTCACTGCGCGGTTCAGTTCGTTGAAGATGCCCACCAGTTTGCGGTGGTCCTCGTCGATCTCTTCGACCCCGACGCTGAGTATCTTGCTCCAGGCGATGTCTTTCATGGTTCCTCTCCCTGACCGGAATGCCGGCTCTTCATCAACATTGAAGCATACGAAGCGCGGTTCCGCGAGGTCGATCGGCGACTTTGATCGTCAGCCCGCGGCCAGGCCCAGCATCGCTCGCGCCTCGGCGGGACTGGCGACCTCGCGCCCGGCGCTGCGCGCGCAGGCGGCGAGTGCCTCGATCAGGGCGCCGTTGCCAGGCGCGCGCGAGCCGTCCGGCAGGTAGAAGCTGTCTTCGAGGCCGGTGCGCAACATGCCGCCGAGCTCTGCGGTGCGCTGGTGCACCGGCCATATCTCGGCGCGGCCGATCAGCGTGGTCTGCCAGGGCGAGTTGGGCTCGATCCAGCGCAGCAGCAGCGGCAGCAGGTCGCCGTCGGCAGGCATGCCAGAGGCCACGCCCATGACGAAGTTGTAGTCGACGTGCTGCGTCATGCCGGCCTTGCGGAACATTTCCACCGAGCGCGCGATGCCGACGTCGAAGCATTCGAACTCGGGCAGCGTGCCGGTCTCGGCCATGACGTCGAGGAAGGCCTTGACCTTCTCCACGGGATTGTCGAACACCATCGGCGGCCAGGCCCAGCGGCCGTCCTCGCGGATCTTCAGGTAATTCAGCGTGCCGGCGTTGCAGGCCGCGATCTCGGGCTTTACGCGGCGGATGCAGGCGGCCGGGCCGGAGATGTCGGGGCCGATCACGCCGGTGGTCAGGTTGATGATGACGCCGGGGCAGGCGGCGCGGATGGCGTCGACGATTTCTGCCGCGACTTCCGGGTCCCAGGAGGGCAGGTGGCCCATGCCGGGCTCCTGGCGGCGCAGATGCACGTGCATGATGCTGGCACCCGCGTTGAAGGCATCGCGCGCCTCGGCGGCCATCTGCGCCGGCGTCACCGGCACCGGGTACTGCGAAGGATCGGTCAGCACGCCGGTCAGCGCACAGGTGAGGATTGCCTTGTCCCGGGTATCGGCCATTTCATGCCTCCTTTTCTGTTTCGAGTTCGACCAGCACGGCGCCGGAGGCGACCTGGTCACCGGTCGTGACGCGCACCGTGGCGACGCGGCTGGCCACGGCGGCGACGAGCTTCATTTCCATCTTCATGGCTTCGACGCAAACCACCGTCTGGCCGGCTGCCACCTGCTCGCCCGGCGCCACCAGCACCCGCGTCACGGTGCCGGCCACCGGTGAGCGCACGCGGCTGGCATCGTGCGCAGCATCGATGGCGGGGAAGGGCGAGACTTCGGCGAAGACGAAGCCCGCCGCGGCGCGCGAGAAGTGCAGGCGGCCGCTGTCGCGGACCAATGCAATGCGGCGGCGTATGCCGTCGAAGCGGTAATCGAGCCAGCCGGCGTCCTCGCTGCCGAGGTCGACCTCGTGGCGCGTTGCGCCGAGATCCACATGCACGCTGCCGGCGCCGAGTTCGACGCGCAGCGTGCGCCTGGCGGCGCCGCATTCGAGGCTCAGATCGAAACCGGCGACGCTGGCCGGCCGCGCGCCGCGGCCGACCGCGGCCGCCGCTGCCAGGCACCAGAGCTCGCCGTCCGGCTCCGGGCGTTGCAGCAG
>DAIOGL010000091.1:6624-8992 GCA_036745235.1 Sulfuritalea sp. | reverse complement strand
GCAATTCGCGTGCCATGCCCGGGTTCGCTGCTGACGTTCACCTGCCCGTTGTGCAATAGCGCGACATGCTGGACGACGGGCAGGCCGAGGCCGGTGCCGTCGCTGTGCGTGGTGTAGAACGGCACGAAGATCTTTTCCATCACCTCGGGCGGCATGCCCCGGCCGCGATCGCGCACCGCCAGCGACCAGCCGGGCACTCCCCGCGTCGGGTCGTCTTCCCGTTCCAGGGTGATGACGATGGCGGCATCGTCTGTCGTCGCTTGAGCCGCGTTGACCAGAAGATTGAACAATGCGTGGCGGATCAGGATCGGATCGATCGTCAGCACGACCGGTTCCTCCGGCAGCTTGACCTCGACCGGCAGGTTCTTGTTCTCGGTCTGGCGGAACAGCAACACCGTGTCCTCGATCAGCTCGGCCATCGGAGTCGGCTTGCTTTCGAAAGAGGAGCCCTTGGAAAACGCCAGCATGCGTTTGACAAAGGCGCGACAGTCTTCGCCGGCGCTGCGGATCTCGCCCAGCAACTCGCGCGTGCGGACCGGATCGTCGACCCCGCGCTCGGCGAGTTGTGCCAGGTTGACCACGCCGACCAGCGGGTTGTTCAACTGGTGGGCGATGCTGCCCACCATCGTGCCCAGCGCCGACAGCTTCTCGAGTTGCAGGATGCGGCCGTACTCGGCGTTGAAGCGCAGCAACTGGTGCTCGAGGTCGTGCTGGCGCCGGTAATCCCGCTCGACCCTGTCGAGGGCAAGGTAGAACACCCCGAGCACGCCGATGGCGGACAGCAGGCTGATCGCGGTGACGGCGACAATGGACCAGCGGAAGGTCGTCGCCAGGCCCGTGATGTCGCGAATCACCACCAGATCCCCGATCTGGCGCTGGCCCGCATCCTTGAGCGGAACAGCCGCGAGATGCAGCAAACGCCCGTGGTCTTCGATCCTTGCGGTGCGTCCGGCAAGCAGTTTCTGCAGCGTGGGCTGGTTGAGTTCCGCGGGCAGTCGGTCGATCGTCTGCGCCAGCGCCGCGTGGGTCGCAAAGCGGTCCCAGTTGCCGTCGCGTTTCATCAGGGTCTGGCCGCGCTGCCACTGCTGCAGCGACATCACGCGCTTGTCGACCAGCACCAGCATGTCCACCGACAGGCTTTCGTGGATTTCGCTGATCAGGTGCTCTATCTCTTCGCCGACCTCGAGGTAGCCGAGCACGCGATCGCCGCGGCGCCAGGGCATGACGAGTCTCAGCGTGAGTGTTCCGAGGGCGCCCAGTTCCAGGCCATCGACCGCTTCCAGGCGTTCCTTCGACTGAAGCGCCGTGACGCGGTCGATTTCGTCGCCGTATTCATCGGGGCTGTGGAGGCGATAGAGGTTGATCAGATCCGGTCCGGTGAAATACAGGTGAGTGATGCGATGCTGGTCGCGCAGGCTGGCGAACAGGGGGCCCACCAGCCGCGACAGCGCCTGGCGGTCGCGGCGCTGAAACGCCTGCTCGATGGCCTGATTGGTCATCATGGCGCGCATCGTGGCGGTCATCAGGTTGGCGTCCTTGTCCAGCTTCTGCACGAAAAGCTGTTCCACGGCCTTGGTGCGCTCGGCGATGTCCTGGTCGCGGATGTCGTCCTCGACCCACAAGGCGGCGACCGCAAACACGCCCATGATGAAGACGAGCACGACGGCGAGGGGGGCCATGAAGCGCGCCTTGACGCGACGGGGTTCCCGCGCTTGCGGCGCAGGGCTGATTTGAGTCATCGGCAGAGTGTGCCGTGTCCGTTCCCGCCACGCAACTGCCGGCAAGGCACGGGAAGCGGCGGCAGCGGGGCCTTGCGACTTGAAGCCGTCTTTGCGCTAGACTGTATATAAACACAGTTACCATTCTGGCCATGTCGTCCCTGCCGGCCTACGCCGAACTCCATTGCCTTTCCAACTTCAGCTTCCTGCGCGGCGCTTCGCACGCTGAGGAACTGGTGGCGCGGGCCGTGCGCCTGGGCTACACGGCGCTGGCGATCACCGACGAATGCAGCTTTGCCGGCAGCGTGCGCGCCCACCTTGCGGCACGCGACACGCCGCTGCAATTGATCCACGGCACCGAACTGCATCTCGCCTGCGGCATGAAGCTGGTACTGCTGGCGCGGAACCGCGCCGGCTACGGCAATCTCTCGGCGCTGGTCACTCTCGGCCGCCGCCGTGCGGAGAAGGGCAGTTACCACCTGACGCGCAACGACCTCGCCGGCTGGGATGGCGGCGGCGTGCCGGATTGCCTGGCGCTGTGGGTTCCTTCAACAGTCGGCGCTGGCGAGACGGCGACCTGGGACGCCGAGGCGCACTGGCTGGCCGAACACTTCGCCGGTCGCGCCTGGATCGCCTTCGAGCGGCATCTG
>DAIOGL010000091.1:3944-6524 GCA_036745235.1 Sulfuritalea sp. | reverse complement strand
CTGGCTGGCCGAACACTTCGCCGGTCGCGCCTGGATCGCCTTCGAGCGGCATCTGCGTCCCGACGACCACGAGCGCCTCGGGCATCTGCGCGAACTCGCGGTAGCCACACATCTGCCGCTGGTCGCGGCGGGCGACGTGCACATGCATGCGCGTTCGCGGCGGCCGCTGCAGGACGTGCTGGCCGCCTTGCGCCTCAACACCACGGTGGCGGAAGCGGGCGGGGCGCTGTTTGCCAACGGCGAACGCCACCTGCGCTCGCGCCTGGCGCTGGCGCGCCTGTATCCGCCCGAGCTGCTGGCCGAGACGGCGAACATCGCCGCGCGCTGCAGTTTCTCCTTCGACGAGCTGCGCTACGAATATCCCGACGAAGTGGTGCCCGCGGGCGAAACGCCCGACTCCTGGCTGCGGCGGCTGACAGAAGACGGCCTCGCGCGGCGCTATCCGGCCGGCATACCGGACAAGGTACTGGCGCAGGTCGAACACGAACTGAGCCTGATCGCGGAGATGGCCTACGCGCCCTACTTCCTCACGGTGCACGACATCGTCGCCTGGGCGCGCGGGCAGGGCATCCTCTGCCAGGGGCGCGGCTCGGCGGCGAACTCGGCGGTGTGCTACGCGCTCTTCGTCACCGAAGTCGACCCGGCGCGGGCATCGATGCTGTTCGAGCGCTTCGTCTCGAAGGAACGCAACGAACCGCCGGACATCGACGTCGACTTCGAGCACCAGCGGCGCGAGGAAGTCATCCAGTACATCTACGCCAAATACGGCCGCGAACGCGCCGCGCTGGCCGCCGCCGTGATCACCTACCGCACCCGCAGCGCGCTGCGCGACGCCGGGCGGGCGCTGGGCTTTCCGCTGCCGGTCATCGACCATCTGGCCGGCAACCTGGCCTGGTGGGAAAATCGCGACGAGCTGCCGCAGCGCTTCGCCGAAGTCGGGCTCGATCCGGAACAGCCGGGCGTGCAGCGCTGGTTGGGCGTAGCACAGATGCTGATCGGCTTTCCGCGTCATCTGTCGCAGCACGTCGGCGGCTTCGTCATTGCGCGCTCGCGGCTCGACCGCCTGGTGCCGGTGGAAAATGCCGCGATGCCGGAGCGCACCGTGATCCAGTGGGACAAGGACGACATCGATGCGCTGGGCCTGATGAAAGTCGATGTGCTGGCGCTGGGCATGTTGAGTGCGATACGCCGCATGCTCGCCGCGGTGGCGCTGCGCCATGACAAAGCCTTCCGGCTTTCCGACGTGCCGGCCGAAGACCCCGCCACCTACGAGATGGTGTCGCGCGCCGATACGGTCGGCGTGTTCCAGATCGAATCGCGGGCGCAGATGGCCATGCTGCCGCGCCTCAGGCCCGCCTGCTTCTACGACCTGGTGATCGAAGTGGCGCTGGTGCGCCCCGGCCCGATCCAGGGCAACATGGTCCATCCCTACCTCAGGCGGCGGCAGGGCATCGAGCCGGTCAGCTATCCCTCGGAAGCGGTGCGCGGCGTGCTCGAACGCACGCTGGGGGTGCCGATCTTCCAGGAACAGGCGATGCAGATCGCCATCGTCGCCGCCGGCTTCACACCCGGCGAAGCGGACCGGCTGCGTCGCGCCATGGCGGCGTGGAAGCGCAAGGGCGGGCTCGGGCCTTTCCGCGAGAAGTTGCTCGACGGCATGCGTGAGCGCGGCTATGCCGACGAATTCGCCGAAGCGCTGTATCGCCAGATCGAAGGCTTCGGCGATTACGGCTTTCCCGAATCGCACGCGGCGAGTTTCGCGCTGCTGGTGTATGTCTCGGCCTGGCTCAAGCGCCACGAACCGGCAGCCTTCCTGCTCGGGCTGCTCAACTCGCAGCCCATGGGTTTCTATTCCGCCTCGCAGCTGGTGCAGGACGCGCGCCGCCACGGCATCGAGGTGCGGCCGGTGGATGTCACGATCAGCGAGTGGGAGAGCACGCTCGAGGGCGAAAATCTGGCCGCGGTACGCCTCGGCCTGCACCAGGTGCGCAACCTCGCTTCAGCCGCCGGGATGCGCATCGTCGCGGCACGCAACGACGCGCCGTTCGCCGACCTCGCCGACCTGAGCCGGCGTGCCGCGCTGGATCGCGGCGACCTCGATGCGCTGGCCGCCGCCGATACCCTGCGGCAGCTGGCCGGGCACCGGCGCCAGGCAGCGTGGGCGGCGGCGGTGCCGCTGCAGCGCGACCTGTTCGCCGGCGTCGCCCTGCGCGAGGAGGTGGTGAGCTTCGCCGCGCCGCGCGAGGGCGAGGACATCGCCGCCGACTACCGCAGCCTCGGCCTCACGCTCGGCCGCCATCCGCTGGCGCTGCTGCGCGCCGCGCTGGCGGCGAAGCGCTACCTCCCGGCCGGCGCCCTGCGCGAACGCGGCAACGACGCGCTGGTGCGCTGTGCCGGCATCGTCACCTGCCGCCAGCGGCCGGGCACCGCCAGCGGCGTCATCTTCGTCACGCTGGAAGACGAAACCGGCTTCGCCAACGTCGTGGTGTTCAACGATCTGGCGTCCCGCCAGCGCCGACTCCTGCTCGGCAGCCGCCTGCTGGGCGTGGCCGGCCAGCTGCAGCGCGAAGGCGAGGGCGA
>DAIOGL010000091.1:0-3844 GCA_036745235.1 Sulfuritalea sp. | reverse complement strand
GCCGGGCCGTCGCCCACGTCCTCGACGACGAGACCGCGCCCGCCGTCGACCTGTCCCTTTTCTTCGCCCGTCAGGGGCCGCACATCCAGACCCAGCTTGCCGGTGGATTTGGCCGCGGTCGAATCCTTGGCGTCCCTGGCGGCGAGGTTCTTCATCTCACCCACCGAGGCGCGCAGTTCCCGGGTGCTCCCCTGGCGCCAAATCTCCATGCGCACCTCGCTGCCGGGCGCCACGCTTCCCACCATGGCAGGCAGTTGGGAGGAGCTTTCGATTTCCTTGCCGTTGAATTTCAGGATGACGTCTCCCGGCTGAATGCCTGCCTTGGCGGCCGGGCTGCCGGCGTCGACAGAACTCACCAGGGCGCCGCGAGGTTTGTCGAGGCCGAAGGAATCGGCCAGTCCCTGGCTGACCTCCTGGATGCTCACGCCCAGCCGGCCGCGGCGGACCTTGCCCTTGGTGAGAAGCTGCTGTTCGATGTCCATCGCGACGTTGATCGGGATGGCGAAGGAAAGTCCCTGATATCCCCCGCTTCGGCTGAATATCTGCGAGTTGATCCCTATGACCTCACCGCTTGAATTGATCAACGGGCCACCCGAGTTGCCGGGGTTGATTGCGACGTCGGTCTGCATGAACGGCACGTAGCCCTCGTCCGGAAGGGTGCGCGACTTGGCGGAAATGATGCCGGCCGTAACGCTGTTCTCGAATCCGAAGGGCGACCCGATCGCGACCACCCATTCGCCGACGCGCGCCCGCTCCGGATTGCCGATTTTTACCGTCGGGAGATTCGTGGCATCGATGCGAAGCACGGCAACGTCCGTCTGTTTGTCCTGGCCGATCACCTTGGCCTTGAATTCGCGTTTGTCGGTGAGCTTCACCATCACCTCGTCGGCATCGGCAATGACGTGTGCGTTGGTGAGAACAATGCCGTCGGGGCTGACGATGAAGCCGGAGCCGAGGCCATGCGTCGGTATCCGCTCGCCGCGGCCCGGGTGGCCGGGAATGCCGAAGCCGCGGAAAAAGTCGAAGAAGGGCGAATCGGGATCGATGTCGTACAAGTCCGCCGCCGTGCTTTTCATGGTTCCCGAAACACTGATATTGACTACGGCAGGTCCCTGCACGGCGGCGATCGCGCTGAAGTCGGGGAGACTGATTCCCGTCCGGGGCGCCTCCGGCGCAGAAATGACGGATTCCCCCATTGCCGTGGCCGCGCGCGCGCCGCCGATGCCAAGGTGGTCATGCAAGCCGTATCCCCCGGCGAATGCGGCGCCAATCGCCAGTGACAGAACAATCCGCTTGTGGCTGGTCTTCATTTCACTCCTCGTCTTTCTTCCGGTTGGCCGGAAAATGGCCTGAAGCCTGCGGGAGATGGGGCGCCATCACTCCACCGCATCCCCTCGCTGCGTTTCAGGACCGGGATAGCTTCCTTCACCGGCAATCAATTCATCGATCACCTTCTGCCGGCGGACTTCCAGCGACGCATGCGTCATGCCGGCGCAGGTATAGATGGCACGCTCCATGAACGGTTCAGGCATATTTGCAACAGAATGTTTCAGACCCGGCGGGGATCATCCGCTGACGAAGTCTCCGCGATGAACTCCGCATCTGCGCAGGATGTCCGGGACGGCAGCCGGTCGGGGCGCATCGAAATTGCATCCTCGACGCGACCGGTGGAACAGGGCCGGTTCCACCGGCATGTTTGCAGGAGGGGAATTCGGCGTTATTCTGCAAACTGTTGCGGCATATCTTGTCCTCTTCCTCGAAACCGCCTGGAGATTCGCGCCATGACCATGCATCGACTCGTGACCCGCAGCGACTTTGACGGCCTCGTTTGCGCGATCCTGCTCAAGGAGCTCGGCATGATCAACGAGATCGTGTTCGTTCATCCCAAGGACGTACAGGACGGCAAGGTCCCCATCACCGGGCGCGACATCACCACCAACCTGCCCTACGTGCCGAGCGTGGGCATGGCCTTCGATCATCATTCCTCGGAAATTCTGCGCAATCCCGGGGAACATCCGAATCTCATCATCGATCCCCACGCCCCCTCCGCTGCGCGGGTGGTGTACAACCATTTCGGCGGCGGGCGGACATTCCCGGACAGCTTCCTGTTCATGATGGAAGCTGTCGACAAGGCCGACTCGGCCAAGTTCACCCGTGACGAGATCCTCAATCCGATGCGCTGGGTTCTCCTCAGCTTCCTGATGGACTCGCGGACGGGCCTCGGACGTTTCAGGAATTTCGAAGTCAGCAACTACGACCTGATGATGTCCCTGATCGGCTATTGCCGGGACCATTCCATCGAAGAGATCCTCCTTCTGCCCGACGTCAAGCAGCGGGTCGACCTGTACCTGGAGAGCGTGCCCAAGGCCCAGGAACAGATCAAGCGCTGCACTACCGTACACAACAATCTGCTGGTGCTCGATCTGCGCAATGAAGCGACGATCTGGCCCTGCAACCGGTTCATGATCTACGCCCTGTTTCCCCAGGCAAACATTTCGATCCACGTCATGTGGGGCGTGAAGAACCTGAACACGGTCTTGGCCGTCGGCAAGTCGATCCTCAACCGCACGGCGAAAACCGACATCGGCGCACTGATGCTCCAGTACGGCGGCGGCGGCCATGAAGCCGCCGGAACCTGCCAGGTGGGCAACGAGGAAGCGGATGCCACTCTGGCGAAGCTGGTGAACGTCCTCAGCCAGGGAGGCTGAATCACTGCTTCAGTGGCGGCGGGGTCCGGCTCGGCGCCGGACCGGCATTTCCCGCCAATGCGGCGCGGGTGCGCCGCAGGCGGCGATCAAGGGCCGATCGCCCCGCGATCCCTGTCCTTGAACGAGCAGGCCTGCCCGTGTATGTGTCCGGGGTAATGCTGCTCGAAGGTGCGGCAGATGTCGGGCTTGAACAGCCACTGCCGGTCGGGCGTGGTGAATAGCCGGGCATCGATGGGCGATTCCTCTTCCCGGTAGACCTCGAAGATGGTCACGCCCTCCGGTTCGATGCGGTTGCGGTGCAGATGCTCGATCAGGCCGCAAATGGTGTCCGAAAAGTAGGACTTGTACTCCGGGCCTTCCTCGAACATGCGAATCCTGGCTTCGTACACGTAAGGCAGGCTCTCGTCGTACTTGGATTTCGGGCCGAGCATCTTTCCAAGCAGGCTCATCGGTGATCTCCTTGAGTGGGATTCCTGCTACGCATGCTACTCCGCGACGTCCTTTCCGGCACGCGTTTTTGTGGGATGCCGGCGGTCCTGCGGCCGCTGCTTCGCAGCACCTCGTTTCATGTCCGCAGCGGCGGCAGGGGCTCGGGTTTCGCGATGAAGCTCAAGGCGACGCCATTATTGCAGTAGCGTTTGCCCGTCGGACGCGGGCCGTCGTTGAAGACGTGGCCCTGATGCCCGCCGCAGCGCGCACAGTGATATTCGGTGCGCGGGTAGATCAGCTTGAAGTCGGTCGATGTGCCGACGGCGCCCGCCAGCGCCTGCCAGAAGCTGGGCCAGCCGGTGCCGCTTTCGTACTTGTGCGCGCTGTCGAACAAGGGCAGACGGCAGGCGGCGCAGACAAAGGTACCGGCGCGCTTTTCCGCGTTCAGCGCGCTGCTGCCGGCAGGCTCGGTTCCCTCTTCGAACAGCACGCGGTAGGCGTCCGCCGTCAGCAGCTTCTTCCATTCCTCGCGGGGCTTGTTCAGGGGAAAGGCGCTGGCGGCGCGGGCCGGGCCGGGCGCCAGCGAGGTTGCGGCGAACAATCCGGAAATCCGCGAAATCCAGGTGCGACGGTTCATGGCGTTCTCCTGCATGGAGTCTGTCGGAATTAGTCATCATGCGTCAGAATACGTTCCATGGAATTCGACC
>DAIOGL010000090.1:0-9084 GCA_036745235.1 Sulfuritalea sp. | reverse complement strand
GAGGGTGGCGCAGGCGACGGTCATGTAATCGATCCAGACCAGTTCACGCGCTACAGATTCGGCAGCGATCCACGGCAGCGCCGCGATCAGGACAAGGTTGCGCAAGACGAGGCCCCACGTGATGGTCTGGCCACTTACGCCGCCACTGAAGCCGCCGCAGCCGCACTCGATTTCGGAATAGCCTCGGACAAGGTTTATGGCCACCGCTGACGTCACCAGCAACAGCAATGCAAATGCCAGCAGCGCGCCTGGCAAGCGCGTGGCCTGAAACAGCAGGAGGGATCCTGCAGTTGCCTCGATCAGTGGGAGGAGGTAGGCCATCCCGTCCACCGTTGCCGCCGGCAGCAAACGGTAGTTTGCGAGAATCCCAGCGAATTCCTCTCGCTCTCGCAGTTTTTGCCACGCTCCATACAGAAATACCACAGACAGGGCAGCGCCCAAGGCATAGGACAGGACCGGATCGACGGGCAGGGACAGCGGCGTCATTACTGCGTATCCATGAGCGTCGGGGTCTCGCCAAATGGACCCCCGCTGTTCAGCGGCTTCATGCGGCCGTCGTGCGGCGTGGCGCTGAACGCATTCAGCATCGCCTTGGTGCCATCGAACGCCAGCAGACGCGGCGAATCGCCCTGGGTCACCGCAAGGGTCGTGGTTCCCGCCGCCTTTGCGCGCGCAATGCGCTTCTTGCTTGCCAGATCGAAGGCCCAGATTTCGTCTGCAGGATTCTTGTGGCTGCCTTCTGCGCCCTTCTTGTGCATTCCGATATAGAGAAGGCCGCTCTTCTCGTGTATGGCCATCACTTGATACCCGCCGGGCCGCCAGTGCGTCTTCGCGTCCGCGGCCGGCACGAGTGACCATTGGGGGGCGGCCACGGCGACATCGCCGGCAATATCGACCGCCTGCAGATTGCCTTTGAATGACGCGAAGAAATACCGGTCTCCGATCCTTTCCCCGGAGATGAACAACGCGTCGTCATCGGGATCGAAAAAGGCGGCACTCTTCTGCCGTCTCGCCACATTGCCCTTGTCATCCAGGACGACAGTAAGCATTGTGCCGTCGCCACACAGCGTGGAAAACCTGTCGGAGACGGTGTTTGGCGTATAGATTGCCCAGCAGCCCGGCGTCGGGACCTCGGCGACGAACTTTCCTGCAACCCGGTCAACAATGCTCACCGAGGTGGACGGCGTGGCGTTCTGGACGAATATGAAGCGCCCGTTCGCAGAGGTCCGGATCAGGCCTTTGTAGGCCAATGCCAGCGCCCGCTTGTTGGGAAGCGCGATCTCGGCCTTGAGCTTGAGCGTCGTCGCATCATAGACGTCGATCTGATCAGCACGCTCGCCGCGGTTCAATCGCGCGTAGTAGGTGGTTGCAACATAGATCTCCGAACGATCCGGCGAGAGGGTCGTAAATGCGACATAGGCCGTGCTCAGCATTCCCTGGAGCTTGAGGCTGTCACCATCAATGATCAGCAGCTTGCCGTCGATGATGTGCGGGAACGCTGCATCGTTGAGATACAGCCGATATGAAGTGGCGGCCGGCAGGTTGGCCACCTTGATGCGATCCACAGGCAACTCGGGGCTGGCGCCAGGGGCGGCGGATGCCCACAAACTCACTATGCCTAGCCCGAACGCGACCAATGACCTTGGCAGCATGGCCATACTCCTCGACGAGTCTGAAATATCGCCCGTTGATCCGGGCGATCTGTTTTCTTATGTCAGCGCCGATACTAGGTTTGTGGATACTGGATACGTTATCCAAAATCGGCAAAACTGCGCCCTTGCCAATGGCTCTTCCGTGTCGCAGTGCAGCAAATGGTTTCCGGGTTCACGCCGGGATCGGGCAACCTCAAAAGGATGCGCTCTCAGCGCATGTCCGGTGTTGCCTCAGTTTGAAAATGGAAGCGGAGGATCTTCTGGTAAGGGCGGGAGGGCGCGCTGATCATCCCTTGCCGCGCCGGCACCCGTCCAATTCGTTCGACGTCCAGCAGATTGCCGAATTGTGATAACGCTGCCATTCCAGTGTTGATAAGGTCGTTGCAACCGTGTCCTTTGGGTGGTCGCGTCGTTCCGGTCATCCGGCAATTGCCAGCCACACCTCATTGCGCCGACGACACGGCTTGAACATTCGACGTCACCTATAACACCAACATTTGGAGATCAGTCATGAAGACCTACATGAATTTCGTCAATGGTCAGCTCGTCGGTTCGGAGCGGACTTTCGAATCGCTCAATCCTGCAACCGGTGAAGTTCTTGGCCTCGCGCCGATCTCTACAGCGGAGCAGGTGAAAGCGGCGATTGCCTCTGCCCGTGCGGCTCAACCCGCCTGGGCGGCACGCCCCGACGCGGAGCGCAAGGCGCTGATGATGCAGGTTGCGGAAACGATCAAGAGGAACGCGCCCTATCTCGCCGAATGGGTAACCCGCGAGCAGGGAAAACCGCTGGGCGGCCTCGGCCCGGATCAAGTGCCGGGCGCGCGCTTCGAGGTATGGGGCTGCGAGGTATGGACGCAAGTGCCTGCCAGCCTGGACCTGCCGGTGGAAGTGGTGTTCGAGGACGATACCCGTCGCGACGAAGTGCACCGCAAGCCGTTCGGCGTGGTCGCGGCTATCGCGCCGTGGAACTGGCCGCTGCTGATCGCGGTCTGGCAGATGATTCCGTCGATTCGCGCCGGCAACACCGTCGTCATCAAGCCGTCGGAATATACGACGATCGGCACGCTCGAGTTGGTGCGCCTGATTGGCGAAGTCCTGCCCAAGGGTGTCATCAATACCGTCAGCGGTCCGGGCGAGGTCGGATCCTGGCTAGTCTCGGATCCCGGCATCGACAAGATCATGTTCACCGGCTCAGGCCCCACGGGTGCCAAGATCGCCGAGGCAGCGGCACGCAACATGGTGCCCACCACCATGGAACTGGGCGGGAACGATGCAGCAATCATGCTGCCCGATGCCGACCCCAAGGCCATGGCGATGGGGCTGTTCTGGGGTGCCTTCATCAACATGGGCCAGACCTGCGCCTGCGCGAAGAGGCTCTACGTGCACGAGAGCCTGTTCGAGCCGACCGTGCAGGCCCTCAAGGAATTGGCAGAAGCCATGCCAATGGGCAACGGCATGAACGAAGGCATGGTCATGGGCCCGATCCAGAACAAGATGCAGTACGACAAGGTCGTCTCCCTGGTGGAAAGCGCAAAGAAGGCAGGGGCGAACATCGTTTGCGGCGGAGCGCCCAAAGGCGGTCCCGGCTACTTCTATCCGCTGACCCTGGTGACCGGACTGAAAGACGGTGACCGCCTGGTCGACGAGGAGCAGTTCGGTCCGGTGCTGCCCATCATCAAGTACAGCAATGTGGAGGACGCCATCACCAGCGCAAATCGGCTCGATGCCGGGCTGGGGGCCTCCGTATGGTCATCCGACATCGAGAAGGCCAAACAGGTTGCCGGCCGCATCCAGGCCGGCACGGTGTGGATCAACCAGCACGGCATGATCCACCCGATGGTGCCCTTCGGCGGCGCCAAGGGTTCTGGCTACGGCGTGGAGTTCGGCCTTGAAGGCCTGAAGTCTGTCACCCGACCCCAGGTCATCAGTGTAAAGAAGTGATCGGAGTACCGGTACCTGCCCGATGGCAGGTACCGGCTGGCGCAATGGACTGGGGCCGACCTGGCCCGCGACCCGATCTGTTGTTTATCTACGGACTTGGCCCGCATGCGGCACTTGGAAAGAACTAGCCTGAGGATCGCCTTGGCGCTGATGCTAGGATCATCTTCCGTGATCGCCGGCCAGACGGCGGCGACCCTGTATGCGCTCAATTGCATGGGCTGCCATTCGCCTCCCGAAGCGATTCGCTATGAGCCGCCCTTCCGCATAGGGCAGTTTGCCCAGACCGAAAAGGGGCGCGTCTTCTTCATCCGTGTGGTGGACGCCGACGGCAAGGCACCCAGCAGGGAGCAGGATGCGCATCTCCTGAGAGAAATCCTCACCTGGAAGAAGAGTTGTCCGGTAGTCATTCAGGAAGCCTCATTCCTGCAGTACACGGGGCCTCGATGAGTTCACCACGGGTTTTCACGCGCGCAGTACTGACAGCAAGCATTCTTGCGGTCACCATGGCGGCGGCCGGCGCACAGCCACCGCTTCTAACGCCGTTGCCCGCCCCCGCCGCAGTGAATCCGGCCCAGGTCGAATTGGGACGACATCTCTTTTTCGAGCCTCGCCTGTCGGGCGACGGCGGTCGTAGCTGTGCCAGTTGCCACATTCCGTCTCAGGGATTTGCCGATGGCGAGCCGCTGTCGCGGGGCTACAACGGCACCGAGTATTTTCGAAATGCACCCGGCCTGCTCTCGGTGCGGCTCAAGCCCCGATTGATGTGGGATGGGCGCGGCGCCAACCTTGTCGGCGTCGTGCGCGAGATGGTGCTCAGCGCCCAGTTCATGAACGGTAACGCCGACATCATCGTAGAACGCATTCGGCAGATTCCACATCTGTTCATGCTGTGGCGGCGCGCCTTCGGCGAGTCAGGCGCGCAGCGTGGCGAACAGGTTTTCCAGGCGATAGCGGAGTATCTGAAGACGCTCGACTTTGGTCCTGGTCCGGTTGATTCCGCATTGCGCGGCGAAGCGAGCCTGCCTCCCCTGGCCGACGAGGGCATGCGTCTGTTCAAGGGCAAGGCTGGCTGCATCGCCTGCCACTACGGGCCTTTGCTCTCCGACGGCAGGCCGCACCGCCTTGGCGTGTCCGATCATGCGGATCTGGCGCGCGAACCTTTGCGCGCGGTCAGCTTGTTGAGTCACTATGCCGAGCATGGTCTGGCAAATCCGATGGTCGAACGCGGCGATATCGGTGTCTATGCGATCAACAAGAACGCCGGCGATCGTGGCAGCTTCATCACGCCCGGCCTGCGCGGACTAAGTCACACGGCGCCGTATATGCACAACGGTCGCTACGCCAGCCTGGAGGATGTGGTGGCCTTCCACGACCGCGGCGGTGGTCCCGGAAGCGAGTTGCACCCGCTTCGCCTCACTGCGCGCGAGCGCCAGGCGTTGGTGGCCTTCCTGCAGGCCTTGTCGCCGCCGCTGCAAGACGTTGCAGAGCCGCCGACCCATGAATACCTTCCCGTAGACAGGGTCCGGCGATGAGGCGGCACTGGGGGCTTGTGGCCATTGTCGTGGCGGCGCTGGCTGTTGGCGGCTGGGCTCGGTACCCGTCGGCGCCGCAGCCGAAGCATGCATCGTTGGCTTCGCTGCCCCTCGTTCCGGTGCCAGCGGCAAACCCGATGAGCGCTGAAAAGATCGCATTGGGGCGCATGCTGTTCTTCGATGCGCGTCTCTCGGGTGATGGGTCGACCGCATGTGCTTCCTGCCATCTTCCCCAGCATGGCTGGAGCCATAGCGATGCGCTGGCGCCAGGTTATCCCGGCCATCGCCTGTGGCGAAACAATCCGACCGTGCTGAATGCCGCGCACTTCAAGCACCTGATGTGGGACGGCACACTCGACAGTCTCGAGATCCAGGCGCGCTCAGCCATGCAGGCACCGGTCGAAGGCAACGGCAAGGCATCCATGGTAGAGATGCGGCTGCGCCTGACCCCCGAGTATGTGGCGCGCTTCCAGCGAGTCTTCGGTACCGAGTGGCCACAGTTGGACGATGCGTGGCGTGCGATTGCCGCCTTTGAGCGCACCATTGTGTCCGATCCGCGTCGGGTGCCGTTTGACCGCCATCTCGCAGGCGACCAAAACGCTCTGTCCGATGCCGCCCGTCGCGGTCTGGCATTGTTCCAGGAAAAGGCCGGGTGCATCCAGTGCCATCACGGCGCGCTGGCTACCGATGAAGACTTCCATGCGCTCGGCGTGCCACGTCAGCAGCTGTTTGACTCGAATCCACAAGTACAGATCGCTGTGCGTTGGCAGAACCGCCAGCGTGACGTGCCGAGTGCAGTACATCGCAATCTGGACGAGGACCTTGGGCGCTATTACCGCACGCGGGATCCGGCCGATATCGGAAAATTCCGCACCCCCAGCCTGCGCGAACTGAAATACACCGCGCCGTACATGCACAACGGTGCGTTCGCTACGCTGCGCGAGGTCGTGGATTTCTTCGACGCCGGCGGCGGTCAGGTACCGAACAAGTCGCCGCTGCTCAGGCCGCTCCATCTGTCGGCTGAAGAGAAAAGCGATCTGGTGGCGTTTCTCGAAGCCTTGAGCATGGAGCAGCCGCTGATCGTTGCTGCGCCTGCGCTGCCGCCGATCCTGCCTCTGGTCGGCGGCGTGGACTGTGCGGCGCCCGAAGGCGGTCTCGCCGCGAAAGGAAGACCATGAGCTTTCGTCTGCTAGGCAACTTCTGGAATCGGATGGTGATGGACCGGCGCAACTGGTGGCTGCCGCTGACGGTGGTGCTGGTGGTCGGTATGGGCAGCATGATCTTCGTCGGCACTCGAACCTACCAGGACGCACCGCCAATTCCGGATTTCGTCTCCGATAGCGGCGAGACGCTGGTACCAGCTGCCGCGATCACCCGCGGTCAGATCGTGTTCCTCAAGTACGGGCTGATGAATTACGGCTCCATGTTCGGTGACGGTGCCGGCCGCGGCCCCGACTTTACCGCCGATGCCCTGCACGTCACAGCGCGCGCGATGCGCGACCATCATGCGTCGCGCGACGGCGTCGATGTCGCGGCCGCCCTGGCCCGTGCCCAGGCAGAGATCAGGGAAAACCGCTACACCGCCACAGATAACCGGGTGATTTTGGGCGAAGCACAGGCCTATGCTGTACGCGAACTGGAGCGCCGCTACCTCGCGATGTTCCGTGGCGAGGGAACGGAGGTCTTCCATCCCGCTGGATACATCAGCGACGCGGCGGAACTGCGCGATCTAGCCGCGTTCTTCTTCTGGGGAGGATGGGTCTGCGGTGCGGCGCGTCCGGGCCAGGACTATAGCTACACGCATAACTGGCCCTACGATGAATTGGCCGGCAACCGCCCCAGCGCCCCGATCATGATGTGGAGCGTGGCGGCGGCACTGGGCCTGATCGTGGCTCTCGGCGTCGTGCTGTTCCTTCATGGCCGCTACGGCAGTCTGGCCGGTTGGCGCCAGGCCGGAGACGCGACGCGTCCGGCCTGCATGGCGCGCATGGACGCCTTCCAACCGACACCCTTGCAGCGTGCCACCTACAAGTTTTTCGCGGCCGCTGCGCTGCTATTTCTGCTGCAGATAATCGCCGGCGTGCTCACCCTCGGTGACTTCCTTCAATTCACCCGCGGAATGGGGATCGACCTGGCCGAGATCCTGCCCATCACCATCGTGCGTGCATGGCATCTGCAACTGGCACTGATGTGGATATCCGCCTGCTGGGTCGGTGCCTCGGTGTTCGTCCTATCCGTTGCCCAGCGCGAGACGCCAAAGGGTTTGCACCGCGAAGTGAACCTCCTGTTTGGCATGTTTGTTGTCTGGGTCGTCGGCACGCTCGTCGGGATTGCGGTGGGTTCCAAGGGGCTCCTTGGCGAATACTGGAATCTGCTTGGCAATCAGGGCTGGGAATTCGTCGAGATGGGCAAGCTGTGGCAGGGCGTATTGTTCGTCGTCTTCGCGCTGTGGTTGCGTGTCGTCGCGCGCCTGGCGCGGGCGGTGTGGCACGAAGGCGATGCATGGACCCTGCCGAAGTGGCTGCTCTATGCCGTGGCCAGCGTACTGGTGCTGTTCATCTCCGGCTTTGTCGCCCGACCCGAGACCAACTTCGTCGTCGCCGATTTCTGGCGCTGGGCGGTGATCCACATGTGGGTTGAAGCCTTCTTCGAGGTATTCACCACGGCCTTGCTCGCGTACTTCATGGTTCTCATGGGATTCGTCAGCCCTGCGGCTGCCTCCCGCATCGTCTACCTGGCGACGCTGCTGTTCCTCGGTTCCGGGCTGCTCGGCATCTCGCACAACTTCTACTGGAACGCCAAGCCGGTGGCAACTCTGGCCATCGGCAGCATCTTCTCGACACTGCAGGTGGTACCGCTGATTCTGCTCACACTGGAAGCCTGGCAGTTCCGGAATGCACCGCAGCGGGCGCTGGGTGGCCGCGCCGCGGGGCAGCCGGCCTTTGGTCAGGCCGAGGCCTTCCTGTTTCTGATCGGCGTGAACTTCTGGAACTTCTTCGGCGCCGGCGTGTTCGGCTTCATCATCAATTTGCCGATTGTGAATTACTACGAACACGGCACCTATCTCACGGTGAACCACGGCCACGCCGCGCTGATGGGGGTCTATGGCAATCTGGCCATTGCCGCCATCGTCTTTTGTAGCCGCTACCTGATTGCCGCAAAGCGATGGGATGGCCGCCTGCTGCGCCAAGTCTTCTGGGCACTCAACCTGGGCTTGCTCCTGATGGTGGTGATCGACCTCTTTCCAGTCGGCATTGCCCAGCTCAACGAGGTGCTCGCGCACGGACTGTGGCAGGCGCGTTCTCACGCATTTATCCAGGGCGAGCTTTTCCAGACATTGACTTGGGCGCGGATCATTGGCGGCGCCGTGTTCCTCTTCGGTGGTGTACTGCCGCTCGTCTGGTTCATGGTGACGCGTCTGGCCTCGCTCAAGCCTTCCGACGTGTCGTTGCGAACGAACGCAATGACGGATTTGACCGCAGCTGTGGCCGCAGTGAAATAGCTGTTCACTTAACCGATTGTTAGCGCCTTGCCGCTATGCTTCGGTCCCAGTTTCAAGATGAACGGCACTGCACGCTCCGCCCACGCCGTCGTCGACTCATAGTTGCTCGCGGAGTCTCCAAATGCCCGTCGCAGCATGTCGGTGTCGATGATTCCAGGATTCAGCGGGACGGCCGCCATACCCTTGGGCAGCTCCTGGGCCAAGGCACGGGTCAAGCCCTCGATTGCCCACTTGCTGGCGCAGTAGGGGGCGACGTCCGGCGCCGTTCCGCGCCCCCAGCCAGAACTGAAGTTGACGATTACGCCGCTACCCTGTGCGATCATGGCAGGCAGGAAATGGCGCAGGCAATTGGCTGTACCCTTTATATTCACATCGATCAGGGCGCTGAATTCCGCCGCCGGGATCTCCCATAGGGGCGCGGGAGTATTCATCAGGCCCGCATTGTTGATCAGAAGTT
>DAIOGL010000089.1:0-9129 GCA_036745235.1 Sulfuritalea sp. | reverse complement strand
TTCGCCATCGACCATGACTTCGGCGGCGCGCGGCCGGCTGTTGTAATTCGAGGCCATTGCCATGCCATAGGCGCCGGCCGAGAGAATGGCGAGCAGATCGCCTTCGTCAAGCGCCAGCAGGCGGTCGTGGCCGAGGAAATCGCCCGATTCGCAGACCGGGCCGACGATTTCGTAGCTCATTGCCTCGCCCTTCGCCGTACTGCCGGCGCCGACTTTCACGATGTCGTGCCAGGCATCGTAGAGCGCAGGACGCATCAGGTCGTTCATCGCCGCATCGACCACGGCAAAGTGCTTTTCCTCGCCGGGCTTCAGCACTTCGACACGAGTCAGGAGCAGGCCCGCATTGCCCACCAGCGAGCGGCCGGGCTCGAACATCAGCTTTTCGCGGCGCCCGGCAAGCCGGCTCAGCATGGGTGCGAGATAGTCGGCCGCCGCCGGGGCGGGTTCGTCGGCGCGGTACTGAATGCCCATGCCGCCGCCGAGGTCGATGTGTTCCAGCACGATGCCCGCGGCAGCCAGCCGATCGACCAGCGCCAGCACCTTGTCGGCGGCTTCGGCGGCCGGTGCCGGATCGAGCAGCTGCGAGCCGATGTGGCAGTCGATGCCTCTCACGGCGATGTGCGGCAGAGTCGCGGCGCGGCGGTAGAGGTCGAACGCCTCGTCGAAGGCAACGCCGAACTTGGCGCTCTTGAGGCCGGTGGAAATATAGGGATGGGTCTTCGGGTCGACGTCGGGATTCACGCGCAGCGACACCGGGGCGCGGCGGCCGACGCTCCCGGCAACCGCGCTGAGGTGTTCGAGTTCGCTGGCCGATTCGACATTGAAGCAATAAATGCCCGCTTCCAGCGCCGCGCGCATTTCCGCATGCGACTTGCCGACGCCGGAAAACACGATTCTGTTCGCGTCGCCGCCGGCGGCGAGCACCCGCGCGAGTTCGCCGCCGGAAACGATGTCGAAGCCGGCGCCGAGTCCGGCGAAGAGATTGAGGATGGCGAGATTCGAGTTGGCCTTGACCGCGTAGCAGATCAGCGATCGCCCGGCCATGCCGTGCGCCTGCAGCGCGTCGCGATAGGCCGCGTAGGCGGCGGTGAGCGCGGCCCGCGAATAGACGTAGCAGGGGGTGCCGAAGCGCGCGGCAATCTCGGCCAGCGCAACGCCTTCGACCCGCAGGCCGTCCTTGCCCATGACGGCCAGACTCATCGTCCGGGCTCTGCCGTGGCTTTGTTGCTATTATCGACCGCAGGAGTTGCCGGGGACGGCAGTGTCAGCGGGGTCCTGGTGCCGCAGGCGGCGAGGGCCGTCAGGGTGACCAGGGCGGCGAACAATGAAGGTATCAGACGCATGGCAGATGAACGTGGCTGGGTGTGTCTCGACAGGCAAAGGATGGTAACACGCGATGGATGAGCGGGAATTCATGGCAGCGGCGGATGCAGAACTGGCACGCATCGAGACGGCGCTTGAGGCAGCGAGCGAGAGCGGCGTCGCCGATTTCGATTTTGAAACCAAGCCGGGCGGCGTGATCGAGATCGAGTTCGAGAACGGCTCGAAGATCATCGTCAATCGCCACGGTGCCGCCCGCGAGATCTGGCTGGCGGCGAAATCGGGCGGCTATCACTTTCGTCCCGAGGGTGGGCGCTGGCTGGGCACGCGCGACGGCGAGGAGTTGATGGCGGCCTTGTCGCGCACCCTGTCCGAACAGGCCGGCGTCAAGATCCCGCTCTAGTTCTTCTTTTCGACCGGCTTCTCCGCGACAGGCCTTTCGACCGCCTTCGGCGCAGCGGATCTTTCGACCAGCTTGGGCTTTGCGTCCTGCACCGGGGCGGGTGCCTGTTTCGCCTCCGTCGCTTTGGGTTCTTCATCCGCAGGCGGCGGCGGCAGCAGTTCCCTGTAGATGAGTTCCTTGTTGACCTTGCCCGAAGGATCGTTGGCGACGATCGGCACGAGATTGCCGGGGGTTTCCTGCCAGCTCTCCGGCACACCCTTCAAGGCCTGCTCCATGAAGCTGATCCAGATCGGCAGGGCGGCGGCGCTGCCGGTTTCGCCATTGCCCATGCGCCTGGGTTGATCGAAGCCGATCCAGGCGATGCCGACCACGGTCGGCTGGTAGCCGCAGAACCAGGCGTCGATGTAATCGTTGGTGGTGCCGGTCTTGCCCGCCAGGTCGCTGCGCTTGAGCGCGGCGGCAGCGCGGGTGGCGGTGCCGCGCCGCACCACGTCGTGCATCATGCTGTCCATCAGCCAGGCGTTGCGCGCGTCGATCGCGCGCAAACTTTCGTCGCCGGCCAGCGCCGGCTGTGTGGCGGCAAGCACGGTGCCCTTGTCATCGACGATCTCGCGCACGACATACGGGGAGATGCGGTAGCCGCCGTTGGCGAATATCGAATAGGCCGCCAGCTGCTGCCACGGCGTCACCGAGCCGGCGCCCAGCGCCAGGGTCAGATAGGGCGGGTGCTTGTCGGCGTCGAAACCGAAGCGCGTCACATAGTCCTGTGCGTAATGGGTGCCGATGGCGCGCAGCAGGCGGATCGAAACCATGTTCTTGGATTTCGCCAGCGCGGTGCGCAGCGTCATCGGGCCCTCATACTTGCCGTCGTAGTTCTTCGGTTCCCAGGCTTGGGAACCTGTCTCTTCGGCGGAGATCGATACGGGCTCGTCCGGGATTACGGAAGCCGGGGTATAGCCCTTTTCGAGGGATGCGGAGTAGATGAAGGGCTTGAAGCTCGAGCCGGGCTGGCGCCAGGCCTGGGTGACGTGGTTGAACTTGCTGCGATTGAAATCGAAGCCGCCGACCAGTGCCCGGATCGCGCCATCGACCGGACTGGCCGCAACGAAGGCCGCCTCGACGTCCGGCAGCTGGACGATGTGTGCGACCTTGCCCGTTTTCTGGATGCGAATCACGGCGCCGCGCCGCACCCGCTTGTTGGGCGGTGACTTCTCGTCCAGCATGCGCGCGGCGAACTTGAGTCCGTCCTCGGCGATCGTCAGCACCTCGCCGCCACGCAGATAGGCGCGCACCAGTCTTGGCGAGGCCTCCAGCACGATGGCGGGCAGCAGATCGTCGCTGTCGTCATAGTCGGCCAGCAGATCTTCCAGTTCCTCGTCCTGATCCGATGTGACGTCCTTCAGCTCGACATAGGCCTCGGCGCCGCGATAGCCGTGGCGACGGTCGTAATCGATGACGCCGCGGCGCACGGCGGCGTAGGCGGCCTGCTGTTCGGCGAGGTTTATCGTGGTGATGACGCGCAGGCCGCGGCTGTACAGATCGTCGGGGAAGCGCTCGGCAGCTATCTGGCGCGCCATCTCGGCGACATAGTCGGCGCGGACGCCGAAGTCGTTGACATCACGCTTGACGTGCAGGGCTTCCGCCTGCGCCGCCTTCAATTGCGCGTCGTCGATGAAGTCGAGCTCGCGCATCCGGCGCAGGACGTAGCGCTGACGCAGCTGCGCGCGTTTCGGATTGGCCACCGGGTTGTAGGCCGACGGCGCCTTGGGCAGCCCGGCGAGCATGGCCGCCTCGGCCACGGTGACCTCCTTCAGCGGCTTGCCGTAGTAGATCTGTGCCGCGGCAGAGAAGCCATAGGCGCGCTGTCCGAGATAGATCTGGTTGATGTAGATCTCCAGAATCTGGTCCTTGCCGAGATTGCTCTCTATCTTGAACGCCAGCAGCATCTCGTAGAGTTTTCGTGTCAGGGTCTTTTCGCTCGACAGGAAAAAGTTGCGCGCCACCTGCATGGTGATGGTTGACGCTCCCTGGCGCTTGCCGCCGCCCACGAAATTGGAATACGCTGCACGCAATACGCCGAGTGTGTCGATGCCCGGGTGCTGGTAGAAGCGCTCGTCTTCGGCCGCGAGAATGGCCTGCTTCATTACGGCGGGAACGTCCCTGATGTATGCGAAGTTGCGCCGCTCCTCGCCGAACTCGCCGATCAGATGGCCGTCGCTGGTGTAGACGCGCAGGGGAATCTTCGGCTGATAGTCGGTCAGCACGTCCAGCGACGGGAGCTGTGGATAGACGAGGATCAGCGCAATGCCGGCAAGGGCGGCGACGCTGAGCACAGCGCCTCCGATCAGGAGCAGGAAATACAGTGCCCAGCGAGCGGGGGCGGGTAGGACGGAAAGGGGCACGAATGGACGGGGTGGAAGGCGGCGCGTAGGATTATAGCTGTGGCGCTGAAGACACGCTCCGCTTGTTCATCTGTGATCTTTTTGCTTTACAGGCGATATAGTTGCTGCTAGCATCTGAAGTAAATTATCTGTATAGCGCGTAACGCAATATTTTTAAAGGAAAAATTCTTTGCAGATCGATGTCTCGGCCCTGAAGTCGATCTTTAACCCGAAGCTCCGCCCGTTGATCGGTGTGGATATCAGTTCGACCGCCATCAAAATGGTCGAGTTGGTTGATGCCGGCAAAGGGCAGCCGCGGGTTGAGCGCTACGCGATCGAGCCTTTGCCGAAGGACGCCATGCTGGACGGCAATTTTTCGTCGCTGGAAGCGGTGGCGGATACCCTTCAGCGGTGCTGGAAGCGGCTCGGTACGTCGACGCGATTTATCGCGATGGCGCTGCCGACATCTGCAGTCATTACCAAGAAGATCACCCTGCCGGCCAATCTGCGCGAGCAGGAGATGGAGATTCAGGTCGAATCGGAAGCCAACCAGTACATTCCGTTCGCGCTGGAGGAGGTCAATCTGGACTTCCAGGTGATAGGTCCGGCGCCGGGCAGTCCTGATGACGTCGAGGTTCTCCTGGCCGCGTCACGCAAGGAGAAGGTCGAAGACCGGGTCGCCGCCGCGGAAGTGGCTGAACTGAAGCCGGTGGTGATGGATGTCGAGGCCTACGCGATTCAGGCTGCGTACGAACTGGTGACCAAGCAGCTTCCTCGTGAAGGTGTGGGCCAGATCGTGGCGCTGGTGGACGTGGGCGCCTCCGCCATGAAAGTCACCATCATGAAGGACAACGAGCAGATCTATGCGCGTGAGCAGGCTTTTGGCGGCTCCCAACTGACCGACGAGATCATGCGCGCCTACGGCATGGGCCCGGAGGAAGCCGAAAACCTCAAGCGCTCCGGTACGCCTCCGGACAACTATGAAGGCGAAATTCTTCATCCCTTCATTGAAAACCTGGCGCAGGAAGTCGCGCGCGCGATGCAGTTCTTCTTCACGTCGACGCCGTACAACGAGGTGCACCACATCATTCTTGCGGGGGGATCGGCGCTGGTTCCCGGCGTAGCCGAAATCGTCGCCCAGCGCACCAACGTCAACACCTTGCTGGCCGATCCGTTTGCCGGGATGGCGATTTCGCCGCGCATTCGCGCCAAACAGCTTGCTGCAGATGCGCCGTCGCTTCTGGTGGCCTGCGGGCTGGCACTCAGGAAGTTCGATCAATGATCCGGATCAATCTCCTTCCGCATCGTGAGGCGAAGCGCAGGGCGCGGCGCCAGCAGTTCTATGTGATGCTGGGACTGGTTTCCGTGCTCGCGGCAGTAATCTGGTTCCTCGGCTTCTCGGTGATCAATCGCCAGATCGCCGTGCAGAACGAGAAGAATGAATTCCTCAAGCGGGAAATCGCGAGCCTGAACAAGGAAATCGACGAGATCAAGAAGATCCAGGAGCAAACCAACGCGCTGCTGGCGCGCAAGCGCGTGATCGAGGCCTTGCAGGCCAACCGGACGGAAATCGTGCACTTGTTCAACGAACTGGCAAAGCAGGTGCCGGAAGGCATCTACTTGCGCACTCTGGCGCAGACCGGGCAAAGGATAACCATTTCCGGCTACGCACAGTCGAATGCGCGAATCACCACGCTGATGAACAACCTCGACGAGTCCCCCTTGCTCGAGAGATCGACCCTGATCGAAACCAAGGCCGAAACGGTGGGCAATCGGCGCCTCAATTCGTTCAGCATCACCACCATGATTTCGCGCCAGGCCGCAGCGGCGCCAGGGAAGAAATGATGAAGCTGCCCGCCCTGTCCTCGCTCTTCAAGCGGAAATCGGCCGCCGAAAAGATGGCGGAAAAGCACGCGCCCAAGACGGAGCCCGTCGAACCCAAGAAGCCGCTGATCGATTTCCAGCAGTTGGCGATGGATTTCAAGACCCTGGATCCGAAGGATCCGGGACTCTGGCCGCTCGCTCCACGAATTGTCATTCTGCTCGGCCTCTTTGCGGCCCTGATCGCCGCCGCCTGGGGGTTTGGCGCCATCGGCTGGAGCGTCCAGCTCGAGGAGCTCGAGGCAAAGAAGGGGCAGGAAGCCAAGCACAAGGAAGACTGGCTGAACAAGAAGAGGCAGGCCGTGAATCTCGACGAATACCGTCGTCAGCTGGCCGAGATCGACCGTTCCTTCGGGGCTTTGCTGAAGCAGCTGCCGAACAAGGCCGAGATGGGCGACATGCTGGTCGACATCAACAAGGCGGCGCAGGCGCGTGGACTCTCTGTCGAGCTCTTCAAGCCGGGGGGCGAGGGTCCCAGAGAGTTCTATGCCGAGGTGCCGATCACGCTGAATCTGATCGGCAGCTATCATGACATCGGTGCATTCACGGGGGATCTCGCCAAGCTGCCGCGTATCGTTACCCTGAACGATATCAATTTGAGTGCGAACCCGAATGGAACCCTTTCGCTGAAGACTACTGCCAAGACCTTCCGCTATCTTGACGAAGGCGAGCTGGCCAATCAGAGGAAGGCCCAGCAAAAGGCCAAGGGAGCCAGGAAATGAAGTCTCGTAAACTTCTTTTTCTAGTCCCGTTGCTGTTGCTGGGCTGCGCCGCCGAAGAGCATCAGGATCTCCGCGCCTGGATGCGTGAAGAGGCGAAGACCATGAAGGGCAAAGTGGCGCCCCTGCCCGAAATAACCGCATTCCCGGTCGTTGCCTACGAGACGGAGACGCTGACCCCGCCCTTTGCTCCGGGAAAGATCGTGACCCTCGAGGCCAGCACGGACAAGTCAGCGCCGGATCGTACCCGGCCGCAGCAACCGCTGGAGATTTTCCCGATCGAGGATCTCAAAGTCGTGGGCGTCATCATGGCGGGCACTGTGCCCTATGCCCTGATCCAGACCCCGCCGCCGAACAAGCCGAAGCATGTGCGCATAGGCGAATACATGGGTCGCAGCTTCGGCAAGATTACGGCCATCAACAAAGATGGCGTTACGGTGCTTGAAACCGTCAAGGATCCGAGCGGCGCGTGGGTGGAGCAGGAAAGACTGCTCCTGGTGCCGAAAGAAGGAGGACGTAGATGAACAAATATTTCGCTGCCGCGTGCGCCATTCTGGGCTGCTGGCTTGGCTCATCCGGTGCATCGATTGCGGCCGACAACACCATCAAGCAGATTCAGGTCAGGCGTGACGGCGATCAGGTCCTGCTCAAGGTTCAGATGACAGCGCCGCTGAAGTCGATGCCGGGAAACTGGAGCGTAGTGGAGCCGCCGCGCGTGGTGATCGATTTTCCCGAGACCGACAACCAGTCGGGTCAGTCGGCGATGCAGGTGGCCGAGGGCGATCTCAGGAGCCTGAATCTGGTGCAGACCGATAAATTGACGCGGCTGGTCTTGAACCTGTACCGGCCGACCAAGTTCTCGACCGAAATCGCCGGCGACGTTCTTTTCATCAAGCTGCAGGCGCAAAGTGTCCAGGCCAGCCAGGAGCCGGCTCCGAGCGTCTATCAGCCGACCTCGCCGGCCGCGTCTGGCGGAAAGCCGATTATCGCGGCTGACACCGCCGCCATTCGCGACATCGTGTTCCGCCGCGGCGAAGATGGCCAGGCCACGATCACTGTCGACCTGACCGACGGCACCGTGCCCATCGACATTCGTCGCGTGGGCACCGGCCTGACCGTCGAACTGCGCGACGTGGAGTTGCCTGAGCGTCTCCAGAACCGGCGCGACGTCAATGATTTCGCGACTCCGGTGACAACGCTGACCTCGCGCGCAATGGGTAATCTGACGCGCCTCGACATTGCCGCTCGCGGCCGCTGGTTTCACCAGGCCCACCTGGCGAACAACCAGCTGACCATCGAAGTCAAGCCGATACCGGCGGATGAAGCCAACAAGCTGGTTCAAAGCGGCGACCAGGGACAGAAGATCTCGATCAACTTCTTCAGCGCCGATGCGACCATGGTATTGCGCACCCTCGCCGACATCTCGGGCAAGAACGTGCTGATCGATCCATCGCTGAACGGCCGGATGGTCACGGCGAACCTCGACAACATTCCATACGACCAGGCGCTTGAAATCATCATGGCGCAAGTCAACGCCAGCATGCGGGTTCGCAATGACGTCGTCCTGTTCGGTGACCGGGCCGTTCTGCAGAAGCGGGACCAGGACACCGCCGACGAGGCGTCGCGAGCGAGCGACATCGCGCCGCTGGTGGCGGAGACCTTCAAGCTCAACTATGTCAAGGCCGCGGACATCGTGTCACTGGTGAGGAGCAGCCTCGTCACCCCCAGCGCGGCGGGCGCGGCAGGTGGAGCTGCTCCCGCTGCCGGCGCGCCTGCGGCTGGCGGCGCCGTCGCCGGAGGCGCAAGCAAGGGCATGCTTACCTCGCGCGGGGGAATATCGATTCACGACGCCACCAATCAGGTTTTTGTCCGTGACACGCTGGCTGCGGTGGAAGCCATCCGCGAAGTGATCCGGAATGTCGATGTACCGCCCAAACAGGTGATGATCGAAGCACGCATCGTCGAGGCTTCCACAGGCTTTGCCAATTCGCTGGGTGTGCGCATGACCGCCGGTAATATGCAAACTAACGGGGGATATCAAATTCCCGGCACATCAACACGGCTTGCCTTTAGTGCCTCCCCGAATAACTTGCTTGGTACGGGCAATGTCGATGTATTTGGTAATCCGCCTGTCCCTTCACTATCAGCAAGTCCGATAATTTTCCGACCCAGCTATACCTTGGCCGGCGCAGGGAATTTCGGCCTGATGTTGTTCAACGCAGCAGCGACCAAAGTGCTTTCATTGGAATTGCAGGCGGCGGAGAACGATACGCGTAACAAGACCATATCGTCCCCCCGGATCGTTACCCTGAACCGGAAGGCCGCGACGATCAATAACATACAGCAGGTGACCATTCTCACTGGCGTCAACGCGACCACTGGTCTGCCGATCTACCAGACATTCTCGGCGCCATTGACTCTGGGC
>DAIOGL010000088.1:5430-9137 GCA_036745235.1 Sulfuritalea sp. | reverse complement strand
CCGCGCAGGGCGCCGACGTGGTCGGTGCGGCCGATGCTGGTGGCGCCCACCAGCACGTCGTCCTTGAACTGCAGGGAAAGGTAGCGGTAGTTCTTCTCGTCCACCCGCTCGACGCTCTCCCCGCCTTCCACGCCCCACCACTGGCCGAAGGAGGTCGAGATCATGCCCAGCGTATCCAGCACGTTGATCGCCAGCGCGCCCTGGAAGCGCGCTTCGCCGCCGGCCATGTTGATCGCGGCGACGCGCGCCTGGTCGGCTGCGTTCGGCTGGATGGCGTTGAGTTCGCGTTCGCCGGTATGGAAGCCCGATGCCTCGGTGACGTCGCCGGCGGCATAGATGTTGCGCACGTCGGTGCGCATGTGTTCATCGACATGGACGCCGTGGCCCATCGCGATGCCGCTGCCGGCGAGGAAGGCCACGTTGGGCCTGACGCCTGCGGCGCAGATGATCACGTCCGTCTCGACCGTGGCGCCGTCGGAGAGCGTCGCCACCAGCGCATCGCCCTTGGCGACGATCTTCGTCACGCCGGCATTCACATGCACCGCGACGCCCTTCTTTTCCACCCAGTGGCGAATCATGGTGCCCGCCTTGGCGGTCATCATGCGCGGCACCATGCGGTCGCCCATCTCGACCACGGTCAGCTTGACGCCGCGGGCGCACAGCGCCTCCATGATGATGCAGCCGATGAAGCCGGCGCCGATCTGCAGCACCCGGCTGCCGGGTGCGGCGCGCTCGGCGATGGCCCGCGCATCTGCCAGCGTCCAGCAGGTATGCACGCCGGGCAGGTCGATGCCCGGCAGGGGCGGACGCACCGGGTGACAGCCGCTGGCGACCAGCAGGCGGTCGTAGCCGAGTTCGCTGTCGTCGGCGAAGACGACGGTCTGGCTTTCCGCCTCGACGCGCACCACGCTGCCCTGCCGCAAGTGGATGCCATGGCGCTCGTAATGGTCGCCGGCCTTGCGCAGGTGGGTGCCCTGATCGGGAATGCTTCCGTTCAGGAAATAGGGTATCGCCATGCGCGAATAAGGCGCCTCGGCTTCGTCGCCGATGAGCGTGATTTCGGCCTGGGGATCGTAGCGGCGCAAGGTCTCGGCGGCGACGACGCCGGCCGGACCGTTGCCGATGATGACGTGTTTCATGGCGGAGTCCTCAAAGAAAAGAACGCCAAGGCAGCTCCTGGGCTGCCTTGGCGCCAGACGGTGAGTCTAGAGTCCCAGACGCGCGAGGGTTTCCTTGTCGGGAACGCCGGCCGTGTCCCAACCGCGCAGCTTGTAGTACTCCGGGACCATCTTGTCGATGCCGCTGACCAGGCCCTTGGCCGGGCCGGACTGGGCCGGCTCGGTCTTCAGCCTTGCCGGCAGATCGTCGTCCTTGGCCGTAAAGCCGGCCGCGTTGTTGAACACGCGCTCCATGTTCCAGATCCGCGCACCGAGTTCGGCCAGCCGCTCGACCGACCAGCCGGCTTCCCCGCCTTCGCAGGCGGCGTCGATCTGCGGCGCCAGGTCGTTGAGCGACCAGGCGAAGGTGGTGAAGATGCAGGTGCCCGAAGAATCGAAGGCGGCCGTCGCGTCCTGGAACGCCATGACCAGCGCCGGCTTGCCTTCGGTCACCAGCGGATCGGTCTTGACCGGAATGCCGAGAACCTCGGAAGCCACGGTGTAGGAGCGCAGGTGGCAGGCGCCGCGATTGGAGGTCGCGTAGGTCAGCCCCATGCCCTGGATGCCGCGCGGATCGTAGGCCGGGAACTCCTGGCTCTTGACCGACATCGACAATTCCGGATGGCCGTACTTCGCGGTCAGGCGGGCTGAACCGAGGGCCATTTCCTTGCCGAAGCCGCGTCCCTCCGCCGTCATGTGCGCGATCTCGAGCAGAGCCTGCGCCGAGCCGAAGGGGGCTTCGATGCCGATCTGCTCCTTGGTCAGCACGCCCATGGTGTAGAGCTCCATCACCGCACCGACGGTGGCGCCGAAAGTGATCGGATCGAAGCCGTCTTCGTTGCAGATCATGTTGGCGACGGTCAGCGCATCGAGGTCATCCACCCCGTCGGCGGCGCCCAGAGACCAGGCCGCCTCGTACTCGAGCCCGCCCGTGGCGCCCCAGTACTTCGGACTGTTGACCACGCTCCAGTGGTTCTTGTCCACTTGCGAAATGCGCCCGCAGGCAATCGTGCAGCCGAAGCAGGCGGCATTGGTCACCAGGTTGGCCTTGCCGTCTGAAAGCCGCTTCTCGTGCATGGCCTCGGCGGAAATCTTGCGCGCGCCCTCGAACTGCACGTCCTTGGCGTTGCGGGTGGGCAACGCGCCCATTTCGTTGATGACGTTCATCAGCACCTGGGTGCCGTAGGTCGGCAGGCCCTGTCCGGTGACGGCGTTGTCTGCCAGCACCTTTTTCGCCGCCGTGGTGGCGGTCATGAAGGCCTTGAAGTCGCGAATCCCGGAAACGCCGACGGTGCCGCGCACCGCGACCGCCTTGAGGTTCTTCGAGCCCATTACGGTGCCGACGCCGGAACGGCCGGCCGCACGGTGCAGGTCATTGACGATGCAGGCATAGAGGACGCCGTTCTCGCCGGCGCGCCCGATCGAGCAAACACGGACCTGCGGATCGTGGTGGCTGGACTTGATGATCTCTTCGGTATCCCAGGTCGTCTTGCCCCACAGGTGCGCGGCGTCGCGCAATTCCGCGACATCGTCCTGGATCGAGAGGTAGACCGGTTTGGGCGACTTGCCCTCGAAGATGATCATGTCCCAGCCGGCCATCTTGAGTTCGGCGCCGATGTAGCCGCCGGAATTCGAGCAGGCGATGGCGCCGGTGAGCGCCCCCTTGGTGATCACCGAATAGCGTCCGCCGGTCGAGGCCATGGTGCCGGTCAGCGGGCCGGTGGCCATGATCAGCTTGTTGGCAGGCGACAGGGGGTCGACCTTGGGGTCGACTTCCTCGACGAAATACTTGGTGGCCAGACCGCGCTGGCCGAGGTATTGCTGAGCCCACTCCATGTTGAGGGGTTCGGATTTGCAGGTGCCCTTGCTCAGGTCAACGCGGAGGATTTTTCGTGCCCATCCCATGTCAGTCTCCTTAAGCGCTGGCGCGCGATTGAGTGTTGGTCTTGCCGGCCCACTGGCGCATCTTTTCGAGCCCGGTCCAGTCGGCATCGACGTAGGTGATGGCAGCCGTGGGACAGGCCGTGACGCAGGCGGGATCGCCGCCGCACAGGTCGCATTTCTGCACTTTCCCGGAGTCGGCCACGTAGTTGATCGTGCCGAACGGGCAGGCGATGGTGCACACCTTGCAGCCGACGCAGACATCCTTGTGCACCACCTTGGCGCCGGTGGCGGCATCGATGCGTATGGCATCGACCGGACAGGCATTCAGGCACCAGGCCTCGGCGCACTGGGTGCAGGTATAGGGCACCTTGCGTCCTTCGTGCTCGAAATTGAAGACCTTGATGCGCGACTTGGCGATGTTGAACACGCCATGGTTCTCGTAGGAACAGGCCATCTCGCATTGCAGGCAGCCTGTACATTTGCTGGGGTCGATGTGCAACGATTTCTGCATGATGCCTCCTGTCGTGATTGCGGCTACTGCGCTTGGCGTCCGAGGGGCCGACATTGCTCTTGCCTGAAATGCCGTTTGGGTTGCGACCGGTATATGCGAACGCGTTCCTATTCTAGGCTGCGAAAAATCTTGATATGTGAACTTTCGATGCTGCA
>DAIOGL010000088.1:3816-5330 GCA_036745235.1 Sulfuritalea sp. | reverse complement strand
GCCGACTCCTGCATTGCGGCGATCTGCTCGCGCAGCTCGAGTATGCGTTCCTCCCAGTAGCGTTTGGTGGCAAACCACGGAAACGCCGCCGGAAACGCCGGATCGTTCCAGCGCCGCGCCAGCCACGCCGAATGATGCAGCAGGCGCAGCGTGCGCAGCGCTTCGACCAGCTGCAGTTCGCGATCGTCGAATTCGCGGAAGGTCTCGTAGCCGGCCAGCACATGGCCGAACTGCAGTCCCATCTCTTCGGCATCGCCGGAAAGCAGCATCCATAGATCCTGGATCGCCGGACCCATGCGGGCATCGTCGAAGTCGACAAAATGCGGGCCGTCCTGCGTCCATAGCACGTTGCCGGCGTGGCAGTCGCCGTGCAGGCGCAGGTGGGCGACCTGCCCGGCACGCGCGTAGCAATGCCGCACACCCTCCAGCGCCTGGTCGGCGACGCCCTGCCAGACCGTCTCCAGTTCCGGCGGAATCACGTGGTTGGCCAGCAGCCAGTCGCGCGAATCGATGCCGAAGCGCTGTATGTCCAGCGTCTCGCGCACCACGAAGGGCTCACGTGCGCCCACCAGATGGATGCGTGCCATCAAGCGACCCATCCATTCGAGTATCTCCGGCTCGGCGAATTCCGGCGCCCGTCCACCCTGCCGCGGGAAAAGCGAAAAGCGGAAGCCGCCATGGACGAACAGGGTCCTGCCGCCGATCGCCAGGGGCGCTACCACCGGCAGCTCGTCCGCCACCATGGCCGCGCTGAAGGCGTGCTCCTCGGCAATCTGGGCGTCGCTCCAGCGCTCGGGCCGGTAGAACTTGGCGATCAGCGGCGGGCTGTCGTCGATGCCGATCTGCCAGACGCGGTTCTCGTAGCTGTTGAGCGCCATCAGGGCGCCGTCGCAGCGATAGCCGAGGCTTTCCACGGCGTCGAGGATGCGCTCCGGCCTGAGGCCGGCAAAGGGAACGGAATCATCGGGAGTCATGGTCCCGATTATCGTCTACCGGACGTGCCAGTAACGGCGCCGCTCTTCGCGCTGGTGACGAAAGGCAATGCCGGCACCGTCCAGACCGACCCATATCGCGCCGTCGGCATCGGTGCGATGCAGCCGGGCGCCGCTCGCCGCGTAGCGGGCGACCACGTCCTCCTTGGGATGACCGAAGCGGTTGCGGTAGCCGACCGGGAAGATCACGTCGTGCGCCGCCACGGCGGCGATGAAGCCGGGCGTCGACGACGTCCGGCTGCCGTGGTGCGGCACGGTCATCACGTCCGCGGCCAGATCTGCCGCATGACGCTCGAGCAGCGCGCGCTCCGATACCGCCTCGATGTCCGAGGTCAGCAACACCGACTTGCCGGCCGCGGTGACGCGCAGCACGCAGCTCACGTCGTTGGTTTTGCGCGAGAGCGGGTCAGCGCCGGGATGCAGCATGTCGAGGCGCACGCCGTCCCAGTTCCAGCCGTCGCCGTCGCGACAGGGCAGCTGCGGCACAGGCTGCGCCGACAGGGCATGCTCGAAAGGCAGAGA
>DAIOGL010000088.1:2579-3716 GCA_036745235.1 Sulfuritalea sp. | reverse complement strand
ACGCGCGAGGCAGCCACTTCGCGGCCCGACAGGCGTGCCGCGGCCACCACGCCGAGCATGTAGAGCGTGCGCTGCGCGGGCACCGCGAAGCCGGCCAGCAGGCAATAGAGGAATGCCGCGACGAAGCCGCCGGCCGCGGCCGCATGCTGGGCCGGCAGGCGCAAGGGCAGAATCGCCGAACGCCGCCACAGCCAGCCGAGCAGCGCATACGCCAGCCCCGCGAACATGGTCACGTGCAGGCCGGAAATGCTCATCAGATGGGTGATGCCGGTGCGCGCGAAGGTCTGCCACAGGTCGGCATCGATCGCCTGCTGGTCGCCGACCGCCAGCGCGATCAGGATCCCGGCATAAGGCGCATCGGGAAGCGCCGCGCGGAAGCGGTCGCGAATGGTTTCGCGCAGCATTGCGACCGCATAGGCCGGTCGCCATACCTGCTCATCGATCCGCGCGGCACTGTGCGGGCGCACATAGCCGGTGGCTCGGATGCCGCGCTCGAACAGCCATGCCTCATAGTCGAAGCCGTGCGAATTGAGGTTGCCGTGAGGCCGCTTCAGCCGCACCGTGAAGCGCCAGCGCTCCCCGGCGCGGACGGGGACAAGCGCCGAGGCATCGTCTCCCTCGTCGCGACCGCGATACCAGGCCAGCGAGATATGCGGCGGCACGCCGGGCGCCGCCTGTTCGACATCGAACTCGAAGCGCACGCCGCGTTCCAGGGTCTGCGGCAGGCCGGCGACGACGCCGGTGAGCTCGATGTCGCGCCCCTCGCTCGCCGCAGGCAGTTCCTCCGCCAGACGCAGATGCGCGAAGCCGGCCGCCCAGACGAAACCGAGGATCGCCGCGGACACGAGCAGCGCCGCCGCGCCGACTCGCCGCACCGCCAGCGCCGACTGTCCAAGTCGCATGCGCCACACCAGCAACAGAATCAGCAACGCGCCTGCGCCTGGACCGGCAAGCCATGGCACCGACGGCAACGCCGGCTGCTGCTGCAACAGCCAGACCCCGCCAGCAAACCCCAGGACAAAAATGCGCATGGGCGGCATTATGTCCCCGGCGAAGGCTGGGGACGGTATCCCCTTGCGGGGTATGTCCCCGGCGAAGGCTGGGGACGGTATCCCCTTGCGGGGTATGTCCCCGGCG
>DAIOGL010000088.1:0-2479 GCA_036745235.1 Sulfuritalea sp. | reverse complement strand
TATGTCCCCGGCGAAGGCTGGGGACGGTATCCCCTTGCGGGGTATGTCCCCGGCGAGAGCCGGCGACGGTATCCCGTTGCGGGATGGACCATGCGCCGGGCATCATCCGCCGGCGCGGACTCATGCCTAGTCCGGCCGGATCAGCCTCAAGTCGCCAGTGCCGCGCTGATCTCGGCGAAGGTCTGGGCAATCTCCGGGGTCTCTACCGGCTCGCCAAGCTGGCGGGAAATCTGCGAGCAGGCGAACAGCCCGCGCAGGATCTGGTGGCCGGAGGCATCCTCGTCCACCACGGCCGCATGCTGCCGCCCCTTGCCCTTGAGTGTCGCCACGACATGCCCGACATGCGCGCACCGCACGTCGTCCATGCTGATGACTTCGAGCTGGCTCTCGGGCGTCATGATGTCGCGCACCAAGGCATCGGCGCGCGGAATGCCGCGCGCCGAGATGCACTTCAAGGTCTTCTCGCCGAGGAGATCGTTCGACGTGATGATCCCGACCACGTGATTCTCCCCGCTCATCACCAGCAGCAGATGCACCTTGCGCCTGCGCATGACGCGCGCGGCGGTATCGACACTGACATCGGGATCGATGGTGAAGGCGGTGACTTTCTGGAAATCGGTCATCACGGCCAGCGCGGGGTCTTCAAGCGTGACGCTGGGCGGCAGTACCTGACAGGGACTATGAACGCCGGTGCGTGGCTGCAGCGGCCGATTGGGCAAAGCGGAATACTGGCGCATCCTGTTTCCTCCTTCGAATCGTTGCGGGCCAGCCTCTGTGGGCAGGTCCGGCACATTCTTCGCTTCCCGGATCGCCACTGTCAAAACCATAATTTCTATGAAGCCATTGATCGCGGCATCAATCGCCCGGAACCGGCAATGGGCCATAATCGTCCCGATACCCACAGGAGCCGCCATGAGCTACGTCGTTCCCCCCGCCCCAATTCCCGCCGTACCCGTCGCCGGCAGCAGCGATAGTTTCCCGGTACGCCGCATCTATTGCGTCGGCCGCAACTATGCGGCGCACGCCCGCGAGATGGGCTCCGACCCCGATCGCGAACCACCCTTCTTCTTCTGCAAGCCGGCAGACGCGATCTTTCCCGTGGCGCAGGGCGTCACAGCGGATCTCCCCTATCCGGCACAGACGGCCAACTACCACCATGAAATCGAACTCGTGGTCGCCATCGGCAAGCGCGGCAGGGACATTCCCGCCGCCAGCGCCAACGAGCATGTCTGGGGCTATGCGGTGGGTCTCGACATGACCCGGCGCGATCTGCAGCTTGCGCTGCGCGACAAGGGCCGGCCCTGGGAACTGGGCAAGGCCTTCGACCAGTCGGCGCCCATCGCGCCGCTCGTTCCGGCCAGCCGCAGCGGCCATCCGACCGGCGGCAGGGTCTGGCTCACGGTAAACGGCAAGACGAAACAGGAAGGCGACCTTGCCGACCTGATCTGGTCTGTGCCGGAAACCATCGCCCACCTTTCGAAGTATTTCGAACTCCTCCCCGGCGATCTGATCTTCACCGGCACGCCGGAAGGAGTCGGCCCCGTGGTCAGGGGCGACGTGGTCGCCGGCGGCGTGGACGGCTTCGGCGAGTTGTCGATCCGCATCGTCTGAGGCACGAAGAAGTCCATCAGGACGACACATGCGCCGTCGCATTCGCAAGATCCTTCCCGATCATGAGGCGATTCGGGGCAACCGCTGGCTGGCGCCGTTCGAGAACACGCTGCTGCATCCGCGGCTGTGGCATCTCAACCGCCGCTCGGCCGCCGGTGCCGTGGCGGCGGGCCTTTTCTGCGGGCTGATTCCGGGGCCGCTGCAGATGCTGGGGGCGGCGATCTGCGCCGTGATCTTCCGAGTCAATCTGCCGCTGGCGATGCTGACCACGTTCTACACCAACCCCTTGACCATCGTCCCGCTCTATATCCTCGCCTACGCCATCGGCCAATGGGTGCTGCCCGGCGCACACGGGCACTTCGTCGCGCCGCCGGAGCCCGGCAACGACGGCCTGATTGCCTGGATGCACGCAATGATCGACTGGATGATCGGCCTCGGCGCGCCATTGGCCCTGGGCCTGGTGCTGCTCGCCGCCGGACTGGCGCTGGCCGGCTATCTGGTGATTCGAGTGACCTGGCGGGTGATCCTGGTACGCGCCTGGCATCGGCGACGCCAGCGGCACCGGGCGGCATGAACCTCGGCTGCCGGGTCCGCCGTGCGGGGGATCGCGCTTAAGTCAGCACCCCGTCCTGCAGCCGCATGACCCTGGCGGCCCGCGCCGCGAGATCCAGGTCATGGGTCACCAGCACCAGCGCCGCATGACGCTCGCGACACAGTTCCAGCAGCAGGCCGAACACGGCATTGGCCGCGCTGCGATCCAGGTTGCCGGTCGGCTCGTCGGCCAGCAGGCAGGCCGGCTCGGTGACCAGGGCACGCGCCACCGCGACGCGCTGGCGCTCGCCGCCGGACAGTTCGCCGGGCCGGTGGC
>DAIOGL010000087.1:1512-9205 GCA_036745235.1 Sulfuritalea sp. | reverse complement strand
GCGCGCGAAGCTTTTGGAGGGGGGCACTCTGGCCAATCAGCCCATCCTCGATTTCTGTCGATGTGTCTCTAAAAGACAACACTCGGCGAATGAGGCTGCGCAGGTATTCCGGGTCAGCCGGCTTGGCAACGAACTCGGTCGCGCCGAGGGCTCGCGCATGGCGCGCATTGAGCTCGTCGCTCTGGCCGGAGAGGACCACGATGCGGGTTCCCGGCGCATGGGCCAGGATGTCGGCGATCAGGGCGAAGCCCTCATCGGGACGATGCGGGGTTGGCGGCAGCCCGAGATCGATCAGGGCGAGAGCAGGGACGCTTCTCTTGTCGCGCAACAGCCCGACCGCCTCCGCGCGCGTCGAGGCAGTCGTCACCGCATAGTCGCGGCCGAGAAAATAGCCCAACGCGTCGGCGATGAGGGGATCATCGTCGACGATCAGCAGTTCGGTTTTGCTGTTGGGAGCGGTCAAGGACGGCGCGAGCGTGAATTGATCGGACCATCATAGCGGAAACCGGGGGTCGCCAATTCCAGTTGTGGATGGCGTTTACCCCGTTCTTCACGGGTTGACCCCAATCGCCGGAAGGCTTGATTCTGCTAGAATCACGCGCTGTGAATTTGACCGGGATTCCCGGTGTGAACATGTCCCAGGAATCGCTTGTCGAAATCCGCGATCTGAACTTCACTTATGACAGCCGGCCGGTTCTTACCGGAATCAACATGACGATTCCGCGCGGCAAAGTCGTTGCAGTCATGGGAATTTCGGGTTGCGGCAAGACCACCACATTGCGCCTGATCGGCGGCCAGCTGAAGCCGACCTCCGGTACGGTGAGGGTTGGCGGTCAGGTTGTGCACGAGCTTGATTCGGACGGTCTTTACGACCTGCGTCGGCGCATGGGCATGCTGTTCCAGTTCGGCGCCTTGTTTACCGACATGTCCGTGTACGACAATATTGCATTCCAGATGCGTGAGCACACCAATCTGCCGGAAACCCTGATTCACGACTTGGTATTAATGAAGCTTCATGCGGTGGGGCTGCGCGGCGCACACCATCTGATGCCGGCGGAGTTGTCCGGTGGCATGGCGCGACGGGTTGCCCTGGCGCGCGCGATAGCGCTCGACCCGATGCTGATGATGTACGACGAGCCGTTCGCCGGTCTCGATCCGATTTCGCTGGCGATCGTTGGCGAACTGATTCGCAAGCTTAACGATGCGCTGGGGGCCAGTTCCATCGTCGTCACCCACGACGTGCAGGAGTCATTGAAGATTGTCGATTACGTCTATTTTGTTTCCGAGGGAAGAATTGTTGCCGAAGGCACCGCCGAAGACATGAAGAACTCCAAGGTTCCCTATGTACATCAATTTGTCTGGGGCGAGGCCGACGGTCCGGTACCTTTCCAGTATCCGTCCCGTCCATATGGACAGGAACTGATGGCAAGCGTGGTGCGTCGTGGATAGCCAGCTGACGCGCGCGCTGCGCGGACTGGGCCAGCAGTTCACCTCGCGCATCTGGCGCCTCGGCTTTGCCAGTCGTTTCTTTCTCGCTGTCCTGCTGCACTCGGGCACCGCGTTGCGCCGCCTGCACCTGACGATACGGGAGATATACTTTACCGGCGTCCTGTCGCTGATCATCATTCTGGTTTCAGGCCTGTTTGTCGGCATGGTGCTGGGCTTGCAGGGTTACGACACACTTGCGCGCTATGGTTCCACGGAGGCGCTCGGGGTTCTGGTCTCGCTCTCGCTGGTGCGCGAGTTGGGCCCTGTGGTCGCGGCGCTCCTGTTTGCCAGTCGTGCCGGTTCCGCGATTACCGCCGAGATCGGCATGATGAAGGCGACCGAACAGCTGTCCGCGATGGAGATGATGGCAGTCGATCCGATTGCCCGCGTCGTGGCGCCGCGCTTTTGGGGCGGCGTGATTTCAATGCCCCTGCTGGCTGCGCTGTTTTCCGCGATGGGGATCTTTGGCGGTTACCTGGTAGGCGTGCAACTGATCGGTGTCGACGAGGGATCGTTCTGGTCGCAGATGCAGGCGGCGGTCGATTTTCGCGAGGACATCGTCAATGGCGTGATCAAGAGCTTCGTGTTCGGCATCATCGTCAGTTGGGTCGCGGTGTTCGAGGGCTACGATGCCGAGCCGACTGCCGAAGGGGTTTCAGGGGCGACCACACGGACCGTTGTAACATCGTCGCTGGCCATTCTGGCCGCCGACTTCATTCTCACCGCCTTCATGTTTACAGGGACATGACATGAGTCGTACTACACTTGACCTCTGGGTCGGATTTTTCGTCGCCGTCGGGCTGGGTGCCTTGTTATTCCTTGCTCTCAAGGTTGGCAACCTGGCGTCATCGACCAGCGGGGATACTTATGCAATCCAGGCCAAATTTGATAACATCGGGGGCCTCAAGGTGCGCGGTGCGGTCAAGAGCGCAGGCGTAGTGGTGGGGCGTGTGGCGGAGATAACCTTCGATCCGGAGGCTTATCTGGCGGTGGTGACCATCAAGGTCGATGCCCGTTACAAGTTTCCGCGCGATACCTTCGCGACGATCAATACGTCGGGCTTGCTGGGCGAGCAGTACATAGGGTTCGAGGTGGGCGGCGATACGGAAATGCTGAAAGCCGGGGATACGATCAAGAAGACGCAGTCGGCAGTGGTTCTGGAAAAACTGATCAGCCAGTTCATGTTCAACAAGGCCGCCGAGAACGGCGACAAGACCGCCGGGAATGGCGACAAGAAGTAGTCAACAGGTACCTGAAAAAGAATGAAGACCACCTTACCTGCCCGTATCAAGTCCCTCACTGCGGCCATTGCGACCATCGGCTTGCTGGCCGGCTGCGCAAGCTCGGGAAATCCGAAGGATCCGATCGAGGGTTTCAATCGCGCGATGTTCGCCTTCAACGAAGGGCTCGATGCGGCCATCGTGAAGCCGGTCGCCAAGGGCTACGACGCTGTTCTGCCCTCACCCGTCAAGACGGGTGTCACCAATTTCTTCAGCAATATCGAGGACCTGTTCGTCGGCGTGAATAACCTGCTTCAGGGCAAGGTGCCGGAGGCAGTCAGTGATCTGGGCCGGGTGGTGATCAACAGTACCGTCGGTATACTTGGACTGATCGACTTCGCATCGGATGCCGGCCTTGAGAAGCACGACGAGGACTTCGGCCAGACGTTTGGCCGCTGGGGTGTCGGCAATGGCGCCTACGTGGTGATCCCCGTGTTCGGGCCCCGCACTGCGCGTGATACCGTGGGCTTGGTGCTCGATATCGCAGCCGATCCGGTGGCGAATCACAATCCGGAGCGCACCCGTGACCTGGCGCTGGTCTTGCGCTTCGTGAATGATCGGGCCAACCTGCTGCCGGCCGACAAGGTCATCGAGGAAGCTGCTCTCGACAAGTATTCATACATGCGCGATGCCTATCTCCAGCGCCGCCGCAACCTGATTCATGATGGCAATCCGCCGCGGGAAGTCGAGGCGGATGCCGGATCAACGGATCGTCCGCTGACGGCGGAAGCTGGAGTCGTCGAGCCGAAGGCCCAGTCGGCCCCTGCGCCGGCCATGCTGGTAGCCCGCACACAACCGCCAGAAGCGAAATAGTGTCCCATTCCGGGGCGTGTTCCCCAAGCCCCAGCAATCTCAGGAAATCCAGAATGAAATTTCTCTTTGCATTATTCGGCGGCCTGCTTGTTGCCGCGACGGCGATGGCTCAGGACGTCGGCCCCGACGTCCTGGTCAAGACGGTCACCAACGAAGTGCTCGAGATTGTCCGCAAGGACAAGGACATCCAGTCCGGCAATACGAAGAAAGCCATCGATCTGGTGGAAATCAAGGTGCTGCCGCATTTCAACTTTACCCGCATGACCCAACTGGCAGTCGCCCGCGATTGGCGACAGGCCAGTGCTGCGCAGCAGAAGGTCCTGACCGACGAGTTTCACGTCCTGCTGGTGCGCACTTATGCCAAGGCCCTGACCGAGTACAAGAACCAGACCGTTGTTTTCAAACCCTTCGTGCTCAAGGCTGGCGAGACCGACGTCCGGGTTCGAACCGAAATCAAGCAGGCGGGTGCCGGCAAGAACGTCGAGTTGGACTATTGGCTCGAGAAGTCCCCCTCGGGATGGAAAGTTTACGATATCGAAGTCGGTGGCATCAGCCTCATTACCAATTACCGCGAATCCTTTGCATCCGAGGTGCGCAACAGCGGCATCGACGGCCTGATCAAATCCCTGCAAGCCAAGAACAAGTCCGGCGAGGCCACCTCGGTAAAGAAATGATCCGAATCGCAGGTGATAGCGTCGAGGTGTCGGGTTCGATGACCATGTCGGACGCGGCCGCGCTGCTTGCCGAAGGGGAGGCCGCCATCGCGTCCAGTTCAGCAACGTTCGATCTGGCTGCAGTGACGGATCTGGATTCTTCCTCTCTGGCCGTGGTCTTCGGCTGGATGCGAGCGGCGCAGGCCGGAGGGAAATCCTTGCGTCTTCTGAACCCGCCACCGAACTTGTTGAGTCTCGCCGCGGTTTACGACGTCGCCGACCTTCTTCCGCCGCATTGACCGCAGCAGCCCTCGGGTTGGCGTGATGTCGGCTGCAATCCGCATTCAGCAGGTATCCAAGCGCTTTGGCAGCACCCAGGCGCTCGACCGTGTTGATCTCGAAGTTCAGCGGGGAGAGTTCTTCGGGCTGCTGGGTCCCAATGGCGCCGGCAAGACGACTTTGATTTCCGCGCTTGCCGGATTGGTTCGCGCCGATGCCGGCAGGCTCACCGTGATGGGCCACGATGTTCAGGAAGACTACCGCGCCGCACGCCGACATCTCGGGGTTGTGCCTCAGGAGCTGGTTTTTGATCCTTTCTTCACGGTGCGCGAATCGCTGAAGATCCAGTCCGGCTACTTCGGCATCAGCGACAACGACAGCTGGATCGACGAGATCCTCGAAAATCTCGGGCTCACGTCCAAGGCAAATGCCAACATGCGCATGCTGTCCGGCGGCATGAAACGCCGGGTGCTGGTAGCCCAGGCTCTGGTGCATCGCCCGCCGGTGATCGTGCTCGACGAGCCGACTGCCGGTGTCGACGTCGAATTGCGCCAGACACTGTGGGCTTTCATCCGTCGCCTGAACGAAGCGGGACACACCATCGTTCTGACCACCCATTATCTTGAGGAGGCCGAGAATCTCTGCACTCGCATCGCCATGCTGAAGGCCGGCCGCGTGGTCGCCCTGGACACCACGGCAAACCTGCTGCGCAGCTTCTCCGTGCACACCTTGCGCTTGCGTACCGACGGCGCGATTCCGGTGGAGCTTGCCCGTGACGGCGCGGAAAGCGGCGGCTGGTGGTCCCTGCCCTTCGATGGCTTCGATCAGGTCGAGCCCATGCTGGCGAGAATACGCGCCGCCGGCTGCCGGATCGACGATCTCGAAATCGGCAAGCCGGATCTCGAGGAGGTGTTCGTCCGCGTCATGCAGGGGCCGCAAGCAGGCCAGGTGAACTGAGATGCGCCACGGCGGCTTTTCCACTCTGCTGTACAAGGAAGTACTGCGCTTCTGGAAGGTGGCGTCGCAGACGGTCGCCGCGCCGGTGCTGACGGCACTGCTCTACTTGCTGATCTTTTCCCACGTGCTGGAGGGGCATGTGAAGGTGCATGGCGTTGCCTACACCGCATTCCTGATTCCGGGACTGGTAATGATGTCGGTGCTGCAGAACGCGTTTGCCAATTCATCGTCCTCGCTGATCCAGTCAAAGGTGACGGGCAACATCGTCTTTGTCCTGCTGCCGCCGATTTCCTATCTGGAGTTCTTCCTTGCCTATGTCCTGGCGTCGGTGGTGCGCGGTGTCGTGGTGGGAACGGGCGTTCTGCTGGCGACCTTCTGGTTTGCGCCGCTGAGCTTTGCCGAGCCGGCGTGGATTCTCGTCTTTGCCCTGATGGGCGGCGCGATCCTCGGCAGTCTCGGGGTGATTGCGGGTATCTGGGCCGATAAATTCGATCAGCTTGCTGCCTTCCAGAACTTCCTGATCATGCCGCTCACTTTTTTGTCCGGCGTGTTCTACTCTATCAATTCGCTGCCGCCATTCTGGCAGCAGGTATCGCACTGGAATCCGGTGTTCTACATGATTGACGGCTTTCGCCACGGTTTCTTCGGAGTCTCCGATGCCTCGCCGTGGCTGAGCCTCACCGTGGTCGGCGCCTGCCTCGCGCTGCTGACCGTCTTCACGTTGAATTTGCTGAAGCGCGGCTACAAGCTGCGTGCCTAAGGAGTCTGACCATGCTTGACCCAAAACAAATCGAGACCTGGATCGCTGCCGGTCTGCCCTGCGAGCATCTGTCCGTGGAAGGCGACGGCCACCACTTCGCCGCCGTCATAGTCAGCAATGAGTTTGCCGGGCTGAACCGCGTCAAGCGTCAGCAGCGGATCAACGCCCTGCTCAAGGCGCGTTTCGATTCGGGCGAATTGCACGCCTTGTCGATGCAGACCCTGACCCCTGAGGAATGGAAGGCGAATGGATAAACTGCTGATCGCCGGCGGCGTTCGGCTCTCGGGTGAAGTCGCCATTTCCGGCGCAAAGAACGCCGCCTTGCCGCTGCTGTGCGCGGCGCTGCTGACCCGGGACCCGGTGACTTTCACCAACGTGCCGCACCTGAACGACATCGGCACCATGCTGAAGCTCCTGGCGCAGATGGGCGTCAAGGTCTCACGGGAAGGCTCGAGAGTCGGCGCTGGCGATACGGTGACACTGGATGCTTCGGGCCTGAACAGCGCCGTGGCGCCCTACGAGATGGTGAAAACCATGCGCGCTTCGATCCTCGTGCTGGGGCCGCTGGTGGCGCGCGCGGGTGAAGCCAGGGTTTCGCTGCCGGGCGGCTGTGCGATCGGCGCGCGGCCGGTCGATCAGCACATCAAGGGCCTGACTGCGATGGGTGCCGAGGTCGATGTCGAGCAGGGCTACGTGCATGCGCGTGCCACTCGATTGCAGGGCGCGCGCTTGTTCACCGACATGGTGACCGTGACCGGCACCGAAAACCTGATGATGGCGGCCTGCCTGGCGCAGGGCGAAACCGTGATCGAGAACGCCGCGCGCGAGCCGGAAGTGGTCGACCTGGCCAATTGCCTGGTCGCCATGGGCGCGCGCATTTCAGGGGCCGGCGGCGACGTGATCCGCATTCAGGGTGTGGATGCCCTGCATGGCACCACGCATCGCATCATGCCGGATCGCATCGAGACCGGCACCTACCTGTGCGCTGCAGCCGCTACGGGTGGCGAGATCCGCGTCACGGGCGCTTCGACGAGCTATCTGGATGCGGTGATCGACAAGCTGATGGATACCGGCTGTGAAATTGTCGCCGAGCGCGATGCGATTCGCCTCAAGGCACCGCGGCGGCTCACGGCGGTGAGCATCCGCACGGCGCCCTACCCGGCCTTCCCGACCGACATGCAGGCCCAGTTCATGGCGATCAACGCCGTCGCCGACGGTACCGCAGTGATGCGCGAAACGATTTTCGAAAATCGTTTCATGCACGCGGTGGAACTGATCCGGCTCGGCGCCGACATCAAGATCGACGGCAATACGGCTTTCGTCACGGGCCGGCCGAAGCTCGATGGTGCTGCGGTGATGGCCACCGACCTGCGCGCATCGGCCAGCCTGGTCATCGCCGGCCTGGTGGCGCAGGGGCAGACCCTGATCGAGCGCATTTACCATCTTGATCGCGGCTACGAAGG
>DAIOGL010000087.1:0-1412 GCA_036745235.1 Sulfuritalea sp. | reverse complement strand
CGCAGGGGCAGACCCTGATCGAGCGCATTTACCATCTTGATCGCGGCTACGAAGGACTGGAACTGAAGCTGGCCGCTTTGGGCGCCGACATTCGGCGGGTAAAATAGCCGCATGAGCGGAATTACCATTGCCCTTTCCAAGGGGCGCATTTTCGAAGAAACCCTGCCCCTGCTCGCGGCGGCGGGTATCGTGCCGGCCGAAGATCCCGAGAAGTCACGCAAATTGATCATCGGCACCAACCGCGACGATGTGCGCGTGGTGATCGTGCGTGCGTCGGACGTTCCGACCTATGTTCAATACGGCGCGGCCGATCTCGGCATCGCCGGCAAGGACGTATTGCTCGAGCACGGCGGCGCGGGACTTTACCAACCGCTCGACCTCAACATCGCCAAATGCCGCATGTGCGTTGCGGCGCCGGCCGGCTTCGACTATGAGGCTGCCGTCAGGCGCGGCGCGCGCTTGCGCATTGCCACCAAGTACATTTCCGTCGCACGCGAACACTTCGCGGCCAAGGGCGTCCATGTTGACCTGATCAAGCTCTACGGCTCGATGGAACTGGCCCCGCTGGCAGGCTTGGCCGAGGCCATCGTCGATCTGGTTTCCAGCGGCAGTACGCTGAAGGCCAACAACCTGGTCGAGGTCGAGGAGATCATGGGCATCTCCTCGCGGCTGGTGGTGAATCAGGCTGCGCTCAAGATGAAGCGCGGACTGCTGCAACCCGTCATCGCGGCCTTTGAGGCTGCAATCCGATGATTCGCCGGTTGTCGTCCAAGGACGCCGGCTTCCTCGCCACGCTCGATGCGCTGCTGCAGTTCGACCATTCGACCGACGATGCCATCGAGGCGACGGTCGCCGAGATTCTTGCCCGGGTCCGCAAGGAGGGTGATGCGGCGGTGCTCGACTACACGCGCCGTTTCGATCGGCTCGATGTCGCCACCATGGCCGAGCTGGAACTGCCCAGAAGCGAGCTGCGGCACGCGCTGGATGGACTCCCCGCCGCCCAGCGCGCGGCGCTTGAGGCGGCGGCGCAACGCGTAAGTTCATATCACGAGCGGCAGAAGCTGGAGTCGTGGAGTTTCACCGAAGCGGACGGGACGCGGCTCGGGCAGAAGGTCACGCCGCTGGATCGTGTCGGCCTCTACGTGCCGGGCGGCAAGGCGGCCTACCCGAGTTCGGTGTTGATGAATGCGCTGCCGGCGAAGGTGGCGGGAGTCGGCGAACTGATCATGGTGGTGCCCACCCCGCGCGGCGAGAAAAATGCGCTGGTGCTGGCCGCCGCCTGCCTCGCCGGCGTCGATCGCGTGTTCACTCTGGGCGGTGCGCAGGCTGTCGCGGCACTGGCCTACGGCACGCAGACGATTCCGCAGGTGGACAAGATAGTCGGCCCGGGCAACGCTTACGTCGCTGCGGCC
>DAIOGL010000086.1:0-9276 GCA_036745235.1 Sulfuritalea sp. | reverse complement strand
TGCCGAGATACGGCACCTTGTTTTCCCGCGCGTAGCGAATCGCCGCGATCTTGCCTTCGGTGCCGCGCCGGCCGAAGCCGCCGGGAACCAGCACCGCATCCATGGTCGCCAACGCGCCGGGGCCGTGCTTTTCGATGTCTTCGGAGTCGATGTACTGGATGTTTACCTTGCTGCGGGTGTGGATGCCTGCGTGCACCAGCGATTCGGTCAGCGACTTGTAGGATTCGGTGAGATCGACGTACTTGCCGACGAAAGCGATATTGACCTCGTGCTGCGGATGCTCCAGCGCATCGACCAGCTTCTTCCACACCGAGAGATCGGCGGCGCGCGCCAGGATGCCCAGCTTGTGGCAGACGATCTCGTCGATCATCTGGTCGTGCAGCATCGATGGAATCTTGTAGATGCTGTCGGCATCGAGCGCGGAAATCACCGCTTCCGGCTGGACGTTGGTGAACAGCGCGATCTTGCGCTTTTCCTCGGCCGGAATCTCGCGGTCGGCACGGCACAGCAGGATGTCGGGCTGGATGCCGATCTCGCGCAGTTCCTTGACCGAATGCTGGGTCGGCTTGGTCTTCAGCTCGCCGGCGGTGGGGATCCAGGGCACCAGCGTCAGGTGGATGTAGCAGGCATTGTTGCGGCCTTCCTGGATGCCCATCTGACGGATGGCTTCGAGGAAGGGCAGCGACTCGATGTCGCCGACGGTGCCGCCGACTTCGACGATCGCCACGTCGGCGCCCTCGGCGCCGCGCTTGATGAAGATCTTGATCTCGTCGGTGATGTGGGGGATGACCTGGACGGTCTTGCCCAGGTATTCGCCGCGCCGCTCCTTCTTGATCACCGACTCGTAGATCTGGCCGGTGGTGAAGTTGTTGCGCTTGCCCATCTTGGCGCTGGTGAAGCGCTCGTAGTGGCCGAGGTCGAGGTCGGTCTCGGCGCCGTCCTCGGTGACGAACACCTCGCCATGCTGGAACGGCGACATGGTGCCGGGATCGACGTTGATATAGGGGTCGAGCTTGAGGTGGGTCACCTTGATGCCGCGGGATTCGAGGATCGCCCCGAGGCTGGCGGCGGCGATGCCCTTGCCCAGACTGGACACGACACCACCCGTAACGAAAACGTATTTGGCCATGGAAATGCTGCTGCGGGAAATTCCAATGATAGCGGAAATTTCCCGCACAGTTGAAGCCCCGCGCCAGACGGGCGATCCGGCGCGGCCGCGGGTGATTCAGCGGAGTGGAGCGGCCTTGCCGCCCGCCTTGCTGCCGGTACCGCGCCGGCTCAAACGATCGACCAGCGTGCCGAGGTTGCCCAGCGACATGAGGTGTGCATAGATCGCCGCCAGGGTGTTGCTGGCGAACAATTCGTGGACCGTATCGCGATCCAGTGCCCGCAGCTTGGCTTCGTCGACCACATTCAGGCCGTTGAGGCGCACCTGGCTGCCGTCATTGAGCTGCGCCAGTGAATCCGCCTGCCGCAGCAGGCCCAGTTCGTCGAGCCGGCGCCCTAGCTGCTCGGTGAGGCCCGCCGCCTGATGAAACTCGGTGAGAAACTTGATCGCATGTTCCAGCTGTGGTGTCGGCTTGCCCGCGGCAAACAAGGGTTCGCCCTGCTTGCCGTCGAAACACGGCGACGCCTCGTCGATGCACACCAGCAGCTCGCCCTGCGCACCCTTGCCGGGGACGAAGGGGTAGCGCCGGACGAACGCCGGCACGTAGCGCGCATCCCATTTGCCGTCGCTGTCCACATAAAGATTTTCGGCCTCGCGCAGGCCGAGCAAGGCGGCCGGAACGGGCCCGGCCTCGCCGCGGGCAAAGACGATAGGATATTCCCGCGCCGCTTCGAAAAACTCGCTGGCCAGCAGCGGCACCGAGTTGGTCTTCGCGGCATAGGCAAAGCTGGTGGCGGGACGCACCTTCAGTTGAGCGTGGGTCTGGTCGTTTAGCGCCACCACCCGCTGGTAGAACATCATTTCGGACATTGCAATGGGATCTCGATGAAAAAGGCGAGGCTATCACATCACTTTCGCCACTGGATTCCGTGGGGCAAAAGAGCCTGAAGTCTCTGTATCTAGCGCGTATAATTTCCTTTTTTCGCCCCGCGCAGGAATAGTCATGGAAGCCGAACGCATCAACGCCGTTGCCAACCGTATCGCCGACCTTTCCGGTCGCAGCGAGCAACTGCGGAGGTATCTTTGACTACGACGGAAAAGCGGAAAAGCTCGCCGAACTGAGCCAGGTCCTCGAAGATCCGAAGCTCTGGGACGACGCCGAACGCGCCCAGTCCCTGGGGCGCGAAAAGAAATCCCTGGAAGCCGTGGTCGGCACGCTGTCCGGCGTCAGTACCGGCCTTGCGGAAGCTCGTGAACTGTTCGAGCTGGCACGGGACGAAGATGACGAAGAGACGATGGCGGCCGTGGAAGCCGACCTCGACGCGGCCGAAAGACAGGTCGCCGATCTCGAATTCCGCCGCATGTTCAACAATCCGGCCGATCCGAACAACTGCTTCATCGACATCCAGGCCGGCGCCGGCGGCACCGAGGCCTGCGACTGGGCCTCGATGCTGCTGCGCCAGTACCTCAAGTACTGCGAACGCAAGGGCTTCAAGACCGAACTGCTGGAGCAGACCGACGGCGACGTGGCAGGCATCCGCAGCGCCTCGATCAAGGTCGAGGGCGACTACGCCTACGGCTTTCTGCGTACCGAAACCGGCGTCCACCGCCTGGTGCGCAAATCGCCCTTTGACTCCTCGGGCGGCCGCCACACCAGCTTCGCCAGCCTCTACGTGTATCCCGAGATCGACGATTCGATCGAGGTCGAGATCAATCCCGCCGACCTGCGCACCGACACCTTCCGCGCCTCGGGCGCCGGCGGCCAGCACATCAACAAGACCGACTCGGCGATTCGCATCACGCACGTGCCCACCGGCATCGTCGTGCAGTGCCAGAGCGACCGCTCGCAGCACCGCAACCGCGCCGAGGCCATGGCCATGCTGAAGTCGCGCCTCTACGAACTCGAACTGCGCAAGCGCCAGGCCGAGGCCGACAAGCTCGAAGCCGGCAAGACCGACGTGGGTTGGGGCCACCAGATCCGCAGCTACGTGCTGGACAATTCGCGCATCAAGGATTTGCGCACCAACGTCGAGATCTCCGCCACGCAGAAGGTGCTCGACGGCGACCTCGACCAATTTATCGAAGCGAGCCTGAAGCAAGGCGTCTGATTCCGCATCCAATCCAATACTTCCGCCATCGGACCATCATCATGAGCGACCAGCCCCAGCAACCCGCCGACGAAAACCGCCTCATTGCCGAGCGCCGCGAAAAGCTGGCTGCCTGGCGCGCCACCGGCAAGGCCTTCCCCAACGATTTCTCGCGCGAAAACCTCGCCGAGCGGCTCGACGATCTCTACAGCGGGAAAACGCGCGAAGAGCTCGAAGCGACGCCGATCGAAGTCAAGGTCGCCGGCCGCATCATGCTCAAGCGCGTCATGGGCAAGGCGAGCTTCGCCAGCATCCAGGACATGTCCGGCCGCATCCAGGTTTTCGTCAGCAACGACGGCACCGGCGAAGAAACGCACAAGGAGTTCAAGGGCTGGGACCTGGGCGACATCGTCGGCTGCGAGGGCACGCTGTTCAAGACCAAGACGGGCGAACTGACCGTGCACTGCACCAGCATCCGCCTGCTGACCAAGTCACTGCGCCCGCTGCCCGAGAAGTTCCACGGCCTCACCGATGTCGAGCAGAAATACCGCAGCCGCGAACTGGACCTGATCACCAACGAGCAGACGCGCTTCACCTTCGTCGCCCGCAGCCGGATGATCCAGTCGATCCGCAATTACATGATGCATCACGGCTTCCTCGAAGTCGAAACACCGATGATGCACCCCATCCCGGGCGGCGCCGCAGCCAAGCCCTTCACGACCCACCACAACGCGCTGGACATGGAACTGTTCCTGCGCATCGCGCCCGAGCTCTACCTGAAGCGGCTGGTGGTCGGCGGCTTCGAGAAGGTGTTCGAGGTCAACCGCAATTTCCGCAACGAGGGCCTCAGCCCGCGCCACAACCCCGAATTCACCATGATGGAGTTCTATGAGGCGTACACGGACTACCGTCGCCTGATGGACTTCACCGAGGGGCTCCTGCGCCACTCGGCCCGCGAGGCGCTGGGCACGGAGGTATTCGAGTATCAGGGCCGCACGCTGGATCTTTCCAAGCCCTTCGCCCGGCTGACCATCGTCGGTGCGATTCATCAGTACCACCCGGGCTACAGCTTCGAGGAACTGAACGACATCGACTGGCTGAGGCAAAAACTCAAGGATCTCCGGCTCGACCTCAAGTCGCCGCACCTGGCGAATGCGGGGTTGGGAACGCTGCAGCTGGCGCTGTTCGAGGAAACCACCGAGGCCGAACTGTGGGATCCGACCTACATCATCGACTACCCGGCCGAGGTCTCGCCACTGGCGCGCAGCAATGACGACAACCCGGATATCACCGAACGCTTCGAGCTGTTCATCGTCGGCCGCGAAATCGCCAACGGTTTCTCCGAGCTCAACGATCCCGAAGACCAGGCGGCGCGCTTCATGCAGCAGGCCAAGGCCAAGGAAGCCGGCGACGAGGAGGCCATGTACTACGACGCCGACTACATCCGCGCGCTGGAATACGGGCTGCCGCCGACGGGTGGCTGCGGTATCGGCATCGACCGCCTGGTCATGCTGCTGACCAACTCGGCATCGATCCGCGACGTCATTCTCTTCCCGCAGATGCGCCCCGAGTGATGCCGCCCGTCGTCCCCGCCGAACTTGCGTTCGCCGGGGACGGCACACCGTACTCGCCGGCCTACGGCGACGTCTATCACTCCAGCCGCGGCGGACTCGCCCAGGCCCGCCACGTCTTCCTCGCCGGCAACGACCTGCCGGCGCGCTGGGCCGGCGTCGACAGCTTCGTCATCCTGGAAACCGGCTTCGGCCTCGGCCTGAATTTCCTCGCCACCTGGCAGGCGTGGCGCGATGCGAAGGCAGCCGGCCGGCTGCATTATGTGTCGGTCGAAAAGCATCCCTTCCGCCGCGACGACCTGGCCCGCCTGCTGGCGCCCCATCCTGAACTTGCATCCCTCGCCGGCGAAATGCTGCGACAGTGGCCGTCGCTGACGCCGGGCTTCCACCGCCTGCATTTCGAGGGCGACCGCCTCGCCCTGACGCTGCTCTTCGGCGATGCGCCCGCCTTGCTGCCGCAACTGGCGGTCAATGCCGATGCGGTGTATCTCGACGGCTTCGCGCCGGCAAGGAATCCCGAGCTCTGGTCGCCCACGCTGCTTGCCACGATCACCGGCCTCAGCCGCCCGCAGGCGACACTGGCTACCTGGAGCGTGGCCGGCGAAGTGCGCCGCCCGCTGGAGGATGCCGGCTGGCGGATCGAGCGTCGCCCCGGCTTCGGCACCAAGCGCGAAATGCTGGCCGGCCGCCTCGAAATCGCCGTGGTCCCGGCGCCGACTCTTGCGCCTGATCGCCGTGCCATTGTCATCGGCGCGGGCCTTGCCGGCACGGCAATCAGCGAGCGCCTGGCCAGCCGCGGCTGGCAGGTCGAACTATTCGAACGCCATGCGGCGCCCGCACAGGAAGCCTCGGGCAACCCGGCCGGCATACTGCTGCCGCACATGGCGAAAGACGATGCCCTTGCGGCGCGGCTGTCGCGCGCCTGCTACCTGTATGCGCTGCGCCGCCTGGCGGATCTGCCCGGAGTGCGCTGGTCGTCCTGCGGCGTGCTGCAGGTCGCGCGCGATGCGGCGCACGAGGAATTGCAGCGCGCGACAGCGCAGCGGCTCAAGCTGCCGGTGGATGTTTGCAGCTTCCTCGATCTCGAGGCCGCCCGGAGCCTGATCGGCCGGGAATTGGCGCATGGCGGCTGGTGGTTCCCGGGCGGCGGCTGGGTCGATCCCGGCAGCCTCTGTGCCGCCCTGCTGGCCGCCTGCGGCAAATGCGTCCGCCCGCATTTCGGCATGGAAGTCGGCTCACTGCGGCGAACGGCAGGCAACTGGCAGGCACTCGATGCCGCTGGACAGGTCCTGGCCAGCGCGCCTCACGTAATCCTGGCCAATGCCGGCGCCGCCAACCGGCTGCTGTCCGACGCGCTGCCCCTGACCTCGATACGAGGCCAGATCAGCTATCTGCCCGATCAGCTCTTGGCAAATACCGGACCCGCCTTGCATCACGTCATCTGCCGCTCCGGCTACATCACACCGCCGGCGGCCGGCAAGGTCTGCGTCGGCGCCAGCTTCGACAGCGACGACGCGGATCTGCGGATTCGCGTCGCCGACCATGCAGGCAACCTGCGGCGACTGGACGAGCTGCTGCCGGGCACCTTCCGTCGCAGCGATCTGCGCATCGATCCGGCGCGGCTCGAAGGCCGCGTCGGACTGCGCACAGCCGCCCCTGACCGACTGCCGCTGGTCGGAACTCTGCCCGACACGGAAGTCCTGGGCGGAAACGACGCGACGCTGGACAAGCTGGCGCGCCGGCACGGCCTGCACGCACTGCTGGGGCTCTCCGCCCGCGGCCTGGTCTGGGCGCCACTGGCGGCGGAACTGCTCGCCAGCCAATTGGCCGGGGAGCCCCTGCCGATCGAGCGGGACCTCGCTCGAGCACTTGATCCCGCCCGCTTCCATCTGCGCGCACTGCGTCGCGGCCGCCGCTAATACGGCTTGATGACGATGGGTGGCGGCAAATCGAAAGTCGAGGCCGGCTCGACCTGACCCAGGCTCATCCAAGGCCCCGGGGACTCCGGAAGCACAGGTCCCTGCATCAGACTGGCGATATGGCGCGAGGATTCGCGCAGCTCCGCCGTCCAGGCCGGTTCATCGGGCAGCGGGGGGCGCAATGCCTCCAGCTGATCGCTCACCACGCGCCCATCCCAACCGGCTGCGGCCAGCAATTTCATGGCGATTGCCTCGGCCTCGCGCACCTGCAGCGGGCGATCGCTGGCCCGCAGCGCACGCGAGCCGGCAAACGACGCGGCTGAAGCGACCGCCGTAGCCGCCACCGTTGAACCGGCCGCCGTCGATGCCGCGGCCGTCGTCGCGGCACTGCCCGAAAACAGCGTTCCGAGATTGAGTATCGGAAACAGGACCTGCGCAGCCACCGCCACCAGTACGCTGGTGGTCACGTTTTCGTCGTGATGGCCGGCGATCACGTGGCTCATCTCTCGCGCCAGAACGAAGGCCAGCGCCGCGTCGTCCAGATCCAGTCCGCGCACACCGCGATAGATCACCACCGTTCCCGCTGCACTCGATGCAGAGCCGGGATCGGCCTTGTCGGCGACGACGAACTCGAAGCGGGAAAAGCGCAAATGCAGGTCGGAATACTGGCGAAAAGCCGCCCAGGCGAGACGCCGCCCGATTGCAAGAATGCGCTGGTCAAAAGCCCGGTCTGCAGCGCATAGCGCCTCCTGACATGACGGCGCATCCGCGGCCGTGACCAGCTGCAGGCGCATGTCGAATTCCGAGTAAACCGCGCTGAAGCCCTGAAACGGGGCTGGTGCCACCAATTGCTTGCGCCCCTCGGGCGAGGTAGCGCAAGCTGTCAGGAAAAGCGCCGGAACCACGCAACGCAGGAAGCGCGACATGAAGTCCGAGCCGCTTTCGCCCAAGGGCGGGTGGCCGATCCGCGTCAGCCCGGCAGCACCGCAGCCAAACGCGCCAGCACGCGTTCGGGCCCCAGTACCTCCAGTACCGCATCGATCGAAGGCGACTGGGGCATCCCGAGCAGGGCCACGCGCAAGGGAATCGCCAATTGGGGCATCTTCAGACCTGATTCTGCCGCAGTCTGCTTTACGATCTGCCCCAGCTCGGCCGCCTGCCAGGCGCAGCCCGACAAGCGCTCGCGCAGGGCACCCAAGCCCTTCAGCGCAGCTTCCGTCAGGTGCTGGGCACGCACCTCTTCTGTCGGCTTCGGCATCACAAAGAACGGATGAGCGGCGTCGGCAAGCTCACTCAGGTTGGCCACGCGATCACGGTACAGGAGGACCACTCTCTCCATCTCGGGACCGCCCGTGATGGTCACGCCCTGCTGCGCCAGACGGCGGGTGGCCTCGGCGGCGAGGCGCTGCGGATCGGCCAGCTTGAGGTAATGCGCGTTGAGCCAGTTCAGCTTTTCGGTGTTGAACTGCGCGGCGGAGCCCGTGATGTGATCGAGATCGAACCACTGCACGAACTGCTCCATGCTGAATACTTCTTCGTCGCCATGCGACCAGCCGAGGCGTGCCAGGTAGTTCAACACCGCCTCCGGCAGATAGCCCTCCTCTTCGTACTGCATGACCGACACCGCGCCGTGGCGCTTCGACAGCTTCTGCCCGTCGTCGCCGAGAATCATCGACAAATGGGCGTATTGCGGTACCGGCGCGCCGAGCGCCTGCAGCAGGTTGATCTGGCGCGGCGTGTTGTTCACATGATCGTCGCCGCGAATCACGTGCGTGATCTCCATGTCGCGATCATCGACAACGACGCAGAAATTGTAGGTCGGCGTGCCATCCGCCCGGGCGATGATGAAATCGTCGAGCTCGCTGTTGGCAAATTCGACCCGGCCCTTGACCTTGTCGTCCCACGCCACCACGCCCTCTTTCGGGTTGCGGAAACGCACCACGGGCGGCACCCCGGCCGGCGGCTGCGGCAGCGTCTTGCCCGCCTCAGGCCTCCAGCGACCGTCGTAGCGGGGCTTCTCCTTCCTGGCCTCCTGCTCGGCACGCAAGGCGTCGAGTTCCTCTATCGACATGTAGCAGTGATACGCCATGCCTGCGGCCAGCATCTCGCCTATCACTTCCTTGTAGCGCGGCATCCGTTGCATCTGATAGAACGGACCTTCGTCATGCGCGAGCCCCAGCCACTGCATGCCGTCGATGATTGCCTGCAGCGCCTCCGGCGTCGAGCGCGCCACGTCGGTGTCCTCGATGCGCAGGATGAAGGTGCCGCCGTGCCGGCGCGCGTAGGCCCAGGCAAACAGCGCGGTGCGGGCACCGCCGATATGCAGAAAACCGGTAGGGCTGGGGGCGAAGCGGGTGCGTACCTTCATGGGATGTCGTAGTTCGGGGAAAGTGCCGAATTCTACGCCACGCTGCCGCTGCCATTGACCGGCGGCGGCCATCTATGGTTAAATGCGCGCCTCTTTCGCGGGCGGTTAACTCAGCGGTAGAGTGCCACCTTCACACGGTGGAAGCCACTGGTTCGATCCCAGTACCGCCCACCAATACCATTTGCATAACAGTCCAGGCTGTTGTGCATCTGCGATGCCTGAC